>JAYTMV010000217.1:0-19517 GCA_043728175.1 Sphingomonadales bacterium | reverse complement strand
ATTCGTATTGAAGCGTCTAGCCCTGCCTCCGCGCCCAAGCCGCGATAACGGCGCACTCATGCCCGCGCTGCTTTGCGGCGTGCTGGTGTTGATGCTTGCACTGCAATTCGCTCTGCCAAGGGATGATGAATTGCCCACAGAGGTGCGCCGCGTTGCGCCCGCGCGATTGGCGCAGAGCCAAGTGGGCCGGGTGGTGGCCGATCCAATCATTTTGCGCAGTGCGCTTTTTTCGCCGGGGCGTGGCGGTGGCGGGGCGAATGTAGCAGCGGCTGGCCCGCTTGACGGGGCCGCAGTCGTCGGCATGGTGCGCGGACGCGGCTTCGCGCGCGCAATTTTGCAGCAAAGCGATGGTAGCGCAGTCTCGGTTCCCGTTGGCGGTCGTTACCGTGGCTGGCGGCTGGTCGCGCTCTCGCAAGGCAATGCTGTGTTCAGCAAAGAAGGTGAACGGTTGGCCATGGCCTTTACCACTGGCCGAATTTTGCCTAACGAAGGTGGCTTTCAACCGAGACGGACAAATGAAGAATGAGTAATTTGCGCCGATCCGCCACTGCCATCTGGTTCCTAGCGAGCGGGGTTTCTGGCTCTGCCTTGCTCTTTGCTGCGCCGCAGGAAGATAATCGCACTGTTTCAGCAACGATCGTTGAGGGGCAGCGCCCGCCGCCGATTGTAACGCCGCAACCTGTGCAAATTCGCGGCGGTGATATCAGCCTCAATTTCCCGTCGGCTGATGTCCGCGTCGTCGCGCAGGCGGTGCTTGGCGATGTTTTGAAGGTGCCTTATTCGGTGGCACCGGGGCTGACCACAGCGGTCACCGTCGTAACGCCAAAGCCAATTGCGCGCAGTTCTGTTATTGCGTTCCTTGAAGAGGCGCTGCGGGTCGGCGGGCTAGCGCTGGTCGAGCGCGGCGGCATTTTCAGCATTGAACCAATCGACCAAGCGCGCGCGAGCGGCAGCGTTGGCGCGACGATTGGCTTCAGCAATGAGATTTATCAGCTTCAATTTGTCAGTGCTGACGAAATGAAGCGGTTGCTTGATCCAGTGCTTCCCGGTGTTGTGGCACAGGCCGATGCCGCCACGGGGCGCATAACATTGTCCGGGACGACAGGGCAGCGGGCAAGCGCACGCGATCTGCTCAAGCAGTTTGATGTCAATTGGCTGCGTAATATGTCGTTCGCGCTGTTCGTGCCGCAGCGTAGCGACAGCCGCTTGATCGTGCCCGAGCTTGAGAAATTGATCAACGCGCCAGACGCGCCGACGCGCGGGCTGGTGCGGCTGATTTCGATGGAGAAATTGAACGGCATCCTCGCGATCACCAGCCAGCGGCAATATCTTGACGACGTCAATCGCTTTGTCGAAATTCTTGACCGTGAAGGCCAGAATAATGAGCCGCGCCTGTTCGTCTACCGCGTCCAAAATGGCCGTTCGCGCGATCTGACCAAGACGCTCAACAACGCCTTTGGCAATTCATCAACGAGCAGCGGATCGGACAGCAACGGCCAGGCGATCCAGTTTGAACAAAGCCCCGACGGCGGCAATGGTCGCGAACGTTCGGGTTCGGGGCAAGGCCAAGGGCAGGGCGATCAACGCCAATCGGGTTCGCCGCAGCCGCTACCGTCAAATCAGAATTCAAATGCACCGCTTGACATTCGCGGCGAAGGCGAAACGCAGGGGGCACTCAAAGCGCGGATTTCGAGCGACGACACCAATAACGCAATCCTCGTTTATGGCACGCCGCGCGAATATGCGCTTATCGAGGATGCGCTGCGCAAGCTCGACATATTGCCGTTTCAGGTGTTTATTGAGGCCGCGATTACTGAGGTCAGCCTGACCGATGATTTGCGTTTCGGGTTGCAGTGGAATTTCTCGCCCGATGGTTCAAACGGAACGCTGACCGAGAATACGAGCGGGCTTGCGCTGGTTCGCAACGTGCCCGGATTTTCCTTTGCTTTTTCGCCGAGCAGCACGATCAACGGGGTGCTCAACACGCTTGAGACCAAAACCAAGGTCAATGTCGTATCGGCCCCCAAGATATTGGTTCTGAACAATCAAACGGCGGTGCTGCAAGTCGGCGATCAGGTGCCGATTGCGACGCAAAATTCCACCGCGACAACTGATCCCAATGCGCCGACGATCAACTCAATCGAGTACCGCGATACCGGTGTGATCCTTAAAGTGACCCCGCGCGTTAATGCCAGCGGGCTGGTGCTGCTTGATGTCGCGCAGGAGGTGAGTGATGTGAACACCACGGCTGCGCGCGGCGCGGGGATAAATTCGCCAACCATCTCAACGCGGCGGATTTCAACTTCGGTTGCGGTGCAGGACGGTGAGGTGCTCGCGCTTGGCGGGCTGATTCGTAATACTCAGACCAAGGGTCGCGTTGGCTTGCCATTCCTGTCGCAAATTCCCTTTATCGGTGGGCTGTTCGGGCGGCAGGCGACGGGTGGCAACAAGATTGAGCTGATTGTGCTGCTCAAACCGCGCGTTATCCGCACCGTTGATGATGGCCGCGCAATTACCGACGAACTGCGTGCCAAAATCAAAACGCTTGAGCCGTTCAAGAGCAGCGGCAAAATCCCGTGATCCCGGATCAGCGCGAGGAGGGCTATGCCCTAATCGCCGCTATCCTCAGCATCGTGATCTTCGCGCTGATGGCGCTGACCATCATCAATGTGACGCGCAGCAGCACCCTGATGGCCTCAGCCGAGATTGACCGGGCGAAACTCTCTGCCGCTGCTGACGCCGGCATCGCGATTGCGGTTCACGGACTGATGCTCAATGACCCCACGCGTCGCTGGGCAATCGACGGCAAGGTGCGGCGCGAGATGTTTGAACGCACCACACTTGACATCATCGTCGAGGATGAGCGCGGCAAGATTGCGCTCAATCTGATTAACAAAACCGAAGTCGAAGCGATGTTTGCCGAATTTGGCCTGCAAGGGCTAGAACTCGAAGCCGCAGTCGATAGCTTCATGGATTGGCGCGATGAAGATGATGATCCGCGTCCACGCGGGGCCGAATTTGAGGTGTACGCGCCAAAGCAGATTAAGCCGCGCAACGGCGAACTGCGCACACTTGGCGAACTGGCCTTGATCGCAGGCATTGGGCCAGAACTGGCACAGCGGATGATACCCTTTACCACGGTCAATTTCGGCACGGGTGAGTTTGATCCGCGCTATGCCTCAGAACTTGCGACGCGGGTTTCGAGCATCAACGAGATTTCAAACGGCCTGTTTGACAGCGCCGAGTCCGAGGCGGCAAAACGGGGTAGCACGATCAATGCCTTTCGTTCGCGCCGCACTGACTCGCTGGTCGGGCGACCACTGACCATTCGTGTCACCGCCAAACAGCCACCCGATAAGAGCGCGCAGCGGACAGCGATTATTGAACTTACCGGGTCTGAGGTGCGCCCCTTCGTGATCCGCGCACGCGAATAGTTATTCGCCAGTCGCCTTTATGCGGCCAGAGGGTGCAATCGAAAGCGTTGGCAGCCCCCATGGTGAAAACAGGCTGGCGTTCGGCGCGGATGGCCTTGGTGCACTGTTTTGTTGCGCAACATCAACTTCGCCGCGCGCATAGTCGATATTGGCAACCGCCGGAAAATCAGGCGCGCCGGGCATCCGGTAAAAAATATGCGCCCCAATGCTCGCGATCTTGACGAGGCTTGGTGCCCAGTAAGGCGAAACATAATTGGCGTGATAGTGCGTCGCCCCGCCGACGATTAGGCTGGTTCCGCCGCTGAGCACGCGTTCGGCAATCGCGGTTGCAAACGCTATGCTCTGCGCCGAGCGCGCACGCCGCAGCGAGCCATCGCATGTGAAGGTGAACTGGCACCCTGTCTTGCGTTCCGACCCTTGATACACCACGCCGCAGATGGTTTTGGGATAAGCGGGATGGCGCAACCGGTTGAGGATCACCTGCGCAACCGCCTCCTGCCCGGCGATCGTTTCATTGCCTGCTTCATAGCTGATTGCCTGGGCTAGGCAGGTCAGCGCGCGGGTGCGATTTGCTTGAGTGGTATCGGACGGCGTCACCTGCGCAAACGCCGCCTGCGGCACGGCAATCGCCACGAAGAGCGTCAGTTTCACCAGAGAATATTTCCCAGACGCCATTTATTGCCACGGCCTTTTCGACTCAGCGCAGAATACAGCTTACAGAATTGCTGTCACCACGATATGCGCTGTCCCATGATAGCCATAAAAATTCAAACGGTTCGCGCCATATTTGCGCCGGGCTGCGGGCAACTGTCCTGATGCGGCACATTGAAGGCCAACCGATCCTGACGGCGGCGCAGATGCGTGACGCTGAAGATGCCGTGATGGCGGACGGAACAAGCGTTGACGCGCTGATGGAGCGGGCTGGCGTGGCAGTGGCCGAAAGTGTCTGGCGCTTTGGCGGGGGGCGTGAAACGCTGATCCTGTGCGGCCCCGGCAATAATGGCGGCGACGGCTATGTTGCGGCGCGGATACTTCACTCTCACGGGCTTGATGTGCGTGTAGCGGCAAGCGGCGAACCACGCACCGATGTGGCACAGCGCGCGCGCGCTGGCTGGGCTGGCCCGGTCGAAATATTGGGTGAAACGACCGTTCCTGCGCCGATATTCGTTGATGCGCTGTTCGGGATTGGGCTGAGCCGCGCGCTTGATCAAGCGATTGCAGTGCCGCTTAACCGCCTTGCGCGTCTGGCAAAATTTCGGATCGCAGTTGACGTGCCGAGCGGGGTTGGTGCCGATGATGGCGCGATGCTTGGCGCAGCACAGGTGGATATGACGTTGGCGCTAGGTAGCCTGAAACCGGCGCATCTGCTCCAGCCAGCGACGGCGCTGTGCGGCGCTGTATTTGTCGCAGATATCGGCATAGCTGCCGCAAGCACGGTGCACGTCATTGCGCGGCCGATGCTCGCATTTCCGCAAAGTGACGATCATAAATATCGGCGCGGCATGGTGCTTGTTGCATCGGGCGATATGCCGGGTGCTGCGATGCTTGCCGCGATTTCCGCGCAGCGCGCAGGGTCGGGCTATGTCATCCTTGACGGAGATGATGCGCAATCCGTGCCGCATTCCATCGTCCGCCGTTCCTTTGATGCGGCTTTGGCGGATCAGCGGACATCGGCGGTTGTGATTGGCCCTGGCCTCGGCCAATCAGAGCGTGCACGCGGGCAGCTTTCATCGGCGATTGCGTCAAACATCCCGCTCGTGATTGATGCCGACGGGCTTAACCTGCTTGGCCTCGCTGACCTCGCGAACCGCTCTGCGCCGCTAATCCTCACGCCGCACGAGGGCGAGTTTGCGCGGCTGTTTGGTGCAGCAAGCGGCAGTAAAATTGATCGCGCGCGTGACGCGGCAAAACGATCAGGGGCGACGATTATACTGAAAGGTTCGGATAGCGTGGTGGCCGCGCCCGATGGCCGTGTCGCGGTTAATCCGGCGGCGTCGCCTTGGTTGGCAAGTGCTGGCACAGGCGATGTTCTTGCCGGGATTGCCGGGGCAATGCTCGCGCGCAGTCTGCCTGCATTTGAGGCGGCCTGTGCTGCGGTATGGCTGCACAGCGATGCTGCACGTCGCGCCGGGCCAGCGCTCATCGCTGACGATTTGGCACATCATCTTGGCGCGTCACTGGCGGTTTGCGGGTGAGCGAGATGATCATCAGACTGGCTGCGCGCGGCGACGGCGTAACCGCATCAGGCGCATTTTTCGCGCGCACTGTTCCGGGTGATAGCATCGCGGCGGATGGCAGCGTGACGCGTGGCCCTGATCATATCGATCCCGCCTGCCGCCATTTCGGCACCTGCGGCGGGTGCCAGCTACAGCATGTCAGCGACAGCGCCTACGCGCGCTACATGATCGACCGGATCAGTGAAGCGCTCCACGCCCAAGGGCTTTCAATTCCTGAAATCCGCACGCCTTATCTGTCTCCGCCTGCGACACGGCGACGCGCGGCGTTTACGGCTGAACGCAAGGGCAAGCTTGTGCGGCTCGGCTTCAATGAGGCGGGCAGTCATCAGCTTGTTGATATCAGCGAGTGCCCAGTGCTTGATCCCCGGCTGTTCGCGCTCACCGGGCCACTGCGCGGCTTTCTGCGCGATGTGATGAAGGAGCGGAAGCGCGTTTCAGTGCGGATGACGCTGGCGGATCAGGGAATTGACCTGATGATTGGCGGGGTCGAGGCCGAGGGGCTGGCCGCGATTGAGGCCATGACGTCATTCGCGCAAAAGCACAGCCTCGCCCGGCTGACGGTTGATGAAGGTTACGGCCCATCGACGCGGTGGGAGCCGGAGCCTGTGACAATAACGCTTGGCGGCGTCGCGATTGCGCTTCCCGAAGGCGCGTTTTTGCAAGCAACGGCAGACGGCGAGGCCGCGCTCGTTCGGGCCGTTGCCGAAGCGATTGGGGATGCCGAGGAAACCGCCGATTTATTTGCAGGGCTTGGCACATTTGCCTTCGCGCTTCCCGGTAAGGTGCACGGTGTTGAGGGCGCGCGTGATGCGCTGCTTGCACTGCATTCGTCGGCAAAGCGGGCGGGGCGGCCAATCAGCGTTGAACACCGTGACTTGTTCAGGCGGCCACTGACACCCCAAGAGCTTAACCGCTTTGGCGGCGTTGTGATCGATCCGCCGCGCGCCGGGGCGAAGGAGCAAATCGTCGAGATCGCCAATTCTCAAGTGCCGCGCATCGCCTCAGTATCGTGCAATCCCGCCACCTTCGCGCGCGATGCCAAGATACTCTGCGACGGCGGCTACCGGCTTGATTGGATACAGCCAGTCGGCCAGTTCAGATGGTCAACCCACACCGAACTGGCCGCCCAATTTAGTCGTTAGCCGTGATGGATCACACCCAGATAGGCATGAAGCACCAGCGCAACCAGCGCGAGGCTGGACAGCAGGAACAGCGAAAAGCGCACCATAATCTTGTTCCACAACGCCTGAACAAGACTGTGTGCCACGCGCAGCCCAACATAGGCCCAGGCGATGGTTGCGTTCAGCCCGTCACCTTGGCCAATCATCGCCAGCACCAGCGCCACGGCGTAAAACACCGTCGGTGCTTCATGGAGATGATTGTAATTATGCGCGATCCACTGCGTCTTGGCGGGGAGCGCGGCATCAAGGTCTTTGCCCGTGCCGCCAACCCAGTTCTTTACGTCAATCTTGGCCTTGCTCATCGCGGGCAGGCGCGTGGCATACATCCACACCCACATGATCATCGTCCACATCGCCAGCGCGACAACGGGATGGAGAATTTCGGCTTTAATCATGGGTCAAGCTCCTAAAGTCGCGCGCACGGCGTTGATCGCAAGAATTAGCAGACATGCCGTCGAGAGCAGGAATATCAGAAAACGGATCGACGTCACGTTGATCAGCGCCTGCCATAGGCTGTGCACAATCCGAAGTCCGACATAGCCCCACGCCAGCGTCAGGTTAAGCCCGCTGCCCGTCCCGGCAAGCGCGAGGATGCCGACGACTGCATAAAAAAGCGTCGGTTGCTCCATAAGGTGCGTATAATTATGCGAAATCCAGTTGAGCTTCGCGGGCAAGACTGGCTCAAGATCAATCCCGCGCCCGCCCGGTGGCGCAGTCTTAAGGTCAATCCCAGCTTTTGACATCGCCGGCAGCCGCGTCACCGCCAGCCAAAATAGCATGATAAGCGACCACAGCACCAGCACAGCGGCTGGCGCGAGTATTGGACTATTCATATTTCCCTCCTGATTTTTCAGTGCATACGAAGCTGCATCAATATTTATCGGTTGTCAAAAGAAACTGGTTATTGATCCGGTAGACCTGTGGCGGCGCGCATATTAAACCGGGGGCACAGCTATGGAGAATGTGAGAAACGATGGCGCGGCTGGTCCTGTTTAATAAGCCTTACGGCGTGCTGCCGCAGTTTACGGATCGCGGCACGGCGGGGTCTGCGCGGGCTACGCTTTCTGATTACATTGATGTGCCCGGCGTCTATCCGGCGGGGCGGCTTGATCTTGATAGTGAGGGGCTGATGCTGCTCACCGATGATGGCGCTCTGCAAGCGCGTATTGCCGACCCCAAATTCAAGATGGCGAAGACCTATCTCGTGCAGGTTGAAGGCGATATGGGCGAGACCGCGCTCGCGAGGCTTAGGCAAGGCGTTGTCTTGAAAGACGGCCTAACGCGCCCTGCCGAGGCAGAACGTATCGACGACCCAGCACTCTGGCCCCGCGATCCCCCCATCCGCGTGCGCCAATCCATCCCCGATTGCTGGATCAAACTCACCATCCGCGAAGGGCGAAACCGCCAAGTGCGCCGGATGACGGCCGCAGTGGGGCACCCGACGCTGCGGCTAGTGCGGTGGGCGATTGGGGAGTGGACGGTACAGGGATTGGGTGTGGGGGAGTGGCGGGAGGTTGTTAAATAGAGGCCACTCAATCATCCCCTCACGACTCAAAATACCCAATCACGTCCCGACTGCTGTGCAGCACGTTGACGACTTCAAGCACATCCCCCTGATAACGGAAGAAGATCACATAGCCTTGGCAGGATGTGCTGCGGATGTCTTCGCGCAGGTCGGGGCGGGCGGTGCCGAGTGTGGCGGGGAGCGATGCGAGGTGGCGGCATTTAGCGCGCAGCCGTTCGACAAAGGCGAGGGCAATCTCGCGGCTTTGGCTTTCGGAGGCAATGTAAAGCGCGATATCGATAAGGTTATCGCTGGCATCGTCAGTAAACCGCAATTGACGCATTACCGTATGTCCGTTGTATTTTCCCAAGCATCAAGTGCGGCATTAATATCCTTGTCGACGGCCTCGTCACTATGCGCGCCGCCGCGTGTGATAGACGTGTTTAGTGTGTCGCGCAGCGCTTGAAGTTTCGCCTCGCGCTCCTCGACCAAGCGCAAGCCTTCACGTACGACTTCACTCGCCGAGCCGTATCGCCCAGTTTTGAGCGCGCCTTCGACAAAGCGTTCCCACCGTTCTCCGATTGAGACATTCATGGCGTGGTTCCTGCATCCTGTTTAGGCACATCAGGTATCTTAATAACATAAATCGCGCAAATATTGTTATTGGTGGACGCGCTACCCCCCAATCTCGCCGCGTATCGCGTCACCATGTTCGCCGAGGTTGGGCGCAATGCCCAGCGCCCGATTTGGGTCGGCGCTGAACCGGATAGGTGGCTGCATTTCCCAATAACGACCTTCGGTGGGGTGTTCGCGCGATTTGAAAAATCCGGTTTGCGCCAGATGTGGGTCATCGAAAATATCAGCAAGATCGCGCGCAGGCATTGCGGGGAATTCGGCGGCTGTCAGTATTTCCATCCACTGCGCAGTCGTTTTTGCCGGGGTAAGCGTGGCCACCGCTTCATAGAGCTTGGTGACATTCATGAAACGCGCGAGTGGCGTCGCAAATTCTTCAGTCTGCATGAGTTCTGGGGCACCGAGGAGATCAAACAACTTGATAATCTTGTCATCAGTATAGGGCACTATGCTGATATAGCCATCAGCCGTGGGGAAGGGTTGCCGCCCCGGATCAAGCTGACGCGGGTAACCGATTGGGCTGATCGGCGGGTCAAGCGTCGCGTCGCGCAGATGCTCCTCAAGCATAAAATTGGCGAACGCCTCAAACATCGGCACTTCGACATGCTGGCCCTCACCCGTGCGCAGCTTATGGATGATCGCGGCGAGCATCGCCTGCGCGCCGTAATGCCCCGCGACCTTATCAGCGATAAGCGAAGGGATATAGCGCGGGCGCGGATCGCCATCGACACGCGGCGCTAGGCTGGTCGTACCTGTCGCGGCTTGGATCACATCATCATAAGCTTGAAGATCGCGGTAGGGGCCGTTCTGGCCAAAGCCAGTGCAGTGGACATAAATAATATCGGGCTTGATTGCCTTGACAGCGTTATAGCTGAAACCGAGTTTTTCAATCGCCTTTGCGCGTACATTATGGACAAAAATATCAGCCGATTGCAGTAGTTTGTTAAGCGTTTCTGAGTCTTCATTACGTTTCAAATCAAGCACAATCGAACGCTTGCCGCGATTGATCGTCAGGTGGGTTGAGCCATTGCTCTTCTCGTTGCGTGCGCGGCCGATATAGCGTGAGATGTCGCCCGTTGGCGGTTCAATCTTGATCACGTCAGCGCCCATATCGGCGAGCATCTGCGTCGCATAAGGGCCAAAAACTACACTCGTCAGATCAATGATCCGGATTCCTTCAAGCATCATTTAATAGATTTCCGAATAGCCAAGACCTGCGCCTTCGACGGTAGGCACATGATAGCTGTAGATAACCAGATCCTGCAATTTGCCGTGATTATCGCGCACCTGCTTACGCAACACGGCCTCACGTTCAAAGCCAAGGCTGCGATAGACCGCCATTGCGCCCTTCTTATCCGATGTCATCCGGCCAATCAGTTTTGCAGCACCTGCTTCAATCGCTTCAGCAAAGCAGTGTTTGAGTAGCAAGCGGCCAACGCCTTTGTTGCGCATATCCTCACGCGTCAAAATCCGGATTTCGGCAACATGCGAAGACCATCCGCGCAGCTTGCGTACAATCGCACCCGCCCCGACAACCCGTTCTTCATCTAGGCACAGAAACGTCATGATTGACCGATTTTCGACCGATTTGAGCCACTTATCAGCGTTAGTTGGGTTTTTGGTGTCGCGCGGTAAAAATAGCAAATCCTGGATCGGCAGCGAGTCAGCAAAATCAATCACAGCCTGAAAATATTTCGGTTCAAACGGACATACCATCAGCACGGGTTCTTTTGCAGGCGTGTTCATAAACTGCGATCCTGAAGCCAGAGGTCAAGCTGCGGCCAAAGCCGCTTCACTGCATTCCCCCCTGCGATCAAACTGACATGCCCACCTTTTAACACCACTTCTTGTTTATCCTTGGAGCCGATCATCTGCACCAGCGGCTGCGACGCGGCGGAGGGGACGATATGATCATGCTCGGCAACGGCGTGGAAGAACGGCGCTTTGATAGCAGCCAGATCAACCCTACGCCCCGAAATTTCCATTCGTCCTTCGTAAAGCGCGTTGTCCCACATGAGTTGCTTGGTCGTCTCGCGGAAATAGCGCCCGGCGAGTGGCAGCATATCAGTCGCCCACTGATCAAACATGCGGTGTGAACTGACAAACTCATCATCCCACATATTGTCAAGCAAGCGGATATTGCCAGCGAGTTTCGCCGCAGGGCGCAGCATATCAAATGCTGAATAGAGCATTTCCGCCGGGCAATTGCCGAATGTATCAGTCAACCGATCAACATCAAAAAAACGCTGGTCTGCCCATGCCTGAAACATCTCCATCGCCTTGAAATTGACAGGCGTTGTGAACGTTGCGAGGTTTTTCATCGGGCCATCGGGATTAAGGGCTGCCCAGAGCAGTGAGAGCACGCCGCCAAAGCAGTAGCCGACGATGCTGACATCGCTTTCGCCAGAAATCTCGGCCACTTTGGCGATGCTGGCCGGCAGAAAATCGAGGACATAATCATCAATCCCGAGATTTTTCTCATCAGCGCGCGGCGCATCCCAGTCGAGCATGAACACGTCATAACCGCGACCAATCAGGAACTCGACGAAGCTTTGCCCCGGCACCATGTCAAAAATATAGCCGCGATTGGTTGTCGCCATCACGAGCAGCACGGGCACGCGGTACACTTCGTCGCTGGGCTGCATGTAATGATAAAGCTGCATCGTTCCCTTTGAAAGAACGGTTTTCTTGGGGCTGATCCCAAGTGCAGGCGGCGGCGCTGTCAGGTAGGCAAATCCCTTGGCACCGCGTTGGATGGTGCGCTCAAATTCGACGCGCGCAGTTTCAAGGGGGTTGGCTTCGCTCATTTGGGCGGTGGTTTGCGTGTGCGTTTCGGCCCGCTTATCTGGGGCATATTCGTTTTTGTGAGCAGCGTTTCAATTCGGATCAGTTGCGCCTCAACTGCACCCAATCGTTCACCAAGCGCAATCATATCAGCGCGCGTCGGCATGTTCGCTGCGGTAAGTGTTTTACCCATTGCCTCGCTCACTGCTTGCTGGACGGTAAGCGAGGCAGTGGTCATCCCCTGCATCCCTTGGGCAAATTCGCTGCTGCTGGCGACTTTGCCGCCAAATTCATTGGTCACTTTTTCCCACTGCGAAACCATTTGCCGGAAAAACGCCATCGGATCATTGGGTGTGTCATTCATCACACTATCTGGGCGCGCCAAACCGTTTGCGTCAACCCCCAAATAAATAGGTATTTACAATCGCCCCTCTGCATCAAGCGCATAGCCTGCCGAGCGCACCGTGCGGATGATATCGGGTAGATCGCCTTCGTTAACTGCTTTGCGCAAACGGCGGATATGGACGTCTACGGTGCGCAGTTCATTGTCACTGTCCTGACCCCAAACCGCATCAAGCAGCCGCTCACGCGAAAACACCCGGCCGGGATGCTCAAGAAAATGCTTGAGCAAACGAAATTCAGTTGGCCCAAGCGCAACTGCCTTGCCGCGCCGATAGACTTTATGGCTGGACAGATTCATCTCAAGGTCGGAATATTTAAGTTCTTCTGCGGCGAGCGCGGGGCGCACACGCCTGAGCACCGCAAGCACCCGCGCGACAAGCTCACGCGGCGAAAAGGGCTTGGTGACATAATCGTCGGCCCCGGTTTCCAGCCCGCGAATCCGGTCATCCTCTTCACCGCGCGCGGTCAGCATGATGATCGGGACGTTCGCTGTATCGGGAACGCGGCGGAGCCTGCGGCAAACTTCAATGCCCGACAGGCTTTCAATCATCCAATCAAGAATAACGATATCGGGCGGCGTCTCGCGCGCAAGGATCAGCGCCTCTTCACCGTCAGGCGTCTGGCGGACATCAAAATCTGCCTTTGTAAAATGCCAGACCAAAAGCTCAGCAAGTGCTGGATCATCCTCAACGAGCAACATACGAGGATTTGCCATCGATTTAGCCCCCCACTCCGTCATTGTCAGCAGAGACGCGCTCTCGCTCTGCCATATAATCGCCCGTTGCCGCGTAATAGACCATTTCAGCAACATTGGTTGCATGATCGCCGATGCGTTCGAGATTGCGCGCCACGAACAAAAGCTGCGCCGCCTTGCCAATCGTTTGCGGGTTTTCCATCATATGGGTGACAAGCGAGCGGAACACGCTGTTATAATAACCGTCAACCTTGGCATCCATTTCGCAGACCGTGACAGCGCCTTGAGGATCGCGCGCGGCAAAGGCATCAAGCACGCGGCGCACCATGTCTCCTGCGACTTCGGCCATCGCCGGGATCAGGATAAGCGGCTCAATCTTGCCAAGATTGCCAATCTCAAGCGAACGACGCGCGATATTTTTGGCATAATCGCCAATGCGTTCAATCACGCTGGCAATCTTGATCGCGGCGACAACTTCGCGAAGATCATCGGCCATTGGCGCACGCAGGGCGATGATCTGCACCGCGAGCTTTTCAATCTCAATCTCAAGCGCATCGATGAGTTTGTCGTCGGCCACAACCTGCTCGGCAACTTGGCTATCATGTTTGACCAGCGCGCGGAGCGAACCCGCAATCGCGGCTTCGGCGCGGCCACCCATTTCAGAAATCATCCCGCGCAGACGGTCAATCTCATCATCAAAAGCTCTGACAGTATGTTCACTCATTGCTAAATCCTAACCGTATCGTCCGGTGATATAATCTTTGGTTTGCGTTTCGCGTGGGTTCTGGAAGATGTCGCTCGTGGCACCATATTCAACCATCGTACCGAGGTGAAAGAAAGCGGTGCGTTGAGACACACGTGCGGCCTGCTGCATATTGTGCGTCACCATCACGATGGCATAACGCCCGCGCAGCTCATCAATCAGCTCCTCAATCTTGGCAGTCGCAATCGGATCAAGTGCTGAACAGGGCTCATCCATCAGGATCACCTCGGGGCTGACCGCAATCGCGCGGGCGATGCACAGCCGCTGCTGTTGCCCGCCTGAAAGCGCTGTGCCGCTTTCGTTCAATCGATCTTTGACTTCATTCCAAAGACCCGCACGGATGAGATATTTCTCAACCAATGCGTCAAGTTCAGCTTTGGTTTTGGTGAGGCCGTGGATACGCGGGCCGTAAGCGACGTTTTCGTAAATTGATTTTGGGAAGGGGTTTGGTTTCTGAAACACCATTCCAACGCGCGCGCGCAGTTGCACGACGTCCATCTTGGGATCGTAAATATCGCTACCATCAAGCTCAATTTTGCCGCCGACTTTGCAACTCGCAATCGTATCATTCATCCGGTTGAGCGTCCGCAAGAAGGTTGATTTGCCGCAACCTGACGGGCCGATGAAGGCCGTCACGTGCTCGGTCGCGATATCAATCGAGACATTATTGATCGCTTGCTTGTCGCCGTACCAAACCGACACGTCACGCGCGGTCATCTTGAGGGTGTTGTCTGTCATGATTTTACCAACGTTGTTCAAAGCGATTGCGGAGATAGATGGCGAGGCCATTCATCGCGAGAAGGAAGACGAGCAGCACGATGATCGCGGCCGAGGTCTTTTCAATAAAGGCGCGGTCAACTTCATCTGACCACAGGAAAATCTGCACCGGAAGCACGCTTGAAGGTGCTGTAATCCCCGTCGGCGGCGTCGCGATAAAGGCACGCATTCCGATCATCAGCAGCGGCGCGGTCTCACCAAGAGCGCGCGCCATGCCGATGATTGTGCCCGTCAAAATACCGGGGAGGGCAAGCGGGAGGACATGGTGGAACACCACCTGAACCCGGCTCGCGCCAACGCCGAGTGCGGCATCACGGATTGAGGGCGGTACTGATTTGATTGCGTTACGCCCGGAAATTACGATCACAGGCATTGTCATCAGCGCCAGTGTCATGCCGCCAACCAGCGGTGCCGAACGCGGCAGGTTCATGAAGTTCAAAAACACCGCGAGGCCAAGCAATCCGAAAATGATTGATGGCACCGCCGCGAGATTGTTGATCGAAACCTCAATCATATCAGTCCAGCGATTGCGCGGCGCATATTCTTCCAGATACACCGCCGACAGTACGCCAATCGGAAACGCGAGGCCGAGCGTGACGATCATCGTCAGCAACGAACCCTTAAACGCGCCCCAAATGCCAACTTCGCTTGCCTCGGTTGCATCCGAATTTGTCAGGAACGACAGTGAAAGCCCCGCAAACCCCTTGGCCAGCATTGAATAAAGCAAGAAGGCAAGAAACGCCGCTGACAAGCTGACCGCGAACAGCCCTATCAGGCGGAAACGCCGCTCCGCTGCATAGCGCTTGGCAATGCGCGATGTCATTTCGGGCGAAACCCAACTGGTGGGCGCGCGCGCCGCAAGTTCGCTATTCATAGGCTTCCCGATATTTTTTGACGACGCGCAGCGCGACGATATTGAGCAAGAGCGTGACGATGAAGAGAACCAGCCCAAGCGCAAACGCGGCGAGTGTCTTCGCGCTGTCAAATTCCTGATCGCCGGTCAGCAATTGTACGATCTGCGTCGTAACCGTGGTGACGCTGGCAAACGGATTGGCGGTCATATTCGCGGCAAGCCCCGCCGCCATGACGACGATCATCGTTTCACCAATCGCGCGGCTAACCGCGAGGAGGACGCCGCCGACGATGCCGGGCAGGGCAGCGGGAATAAGAACGCGGCGGATCGTTTCGGATTTGGTTGCGCCCATCGCGAGCGAACCGTCACGCATCGCCTGAGGCACCGCAGCAATCGAATCGTCGGCCATTGAGGAAACGAAGGGAATGATCATGATCCCCATCACCAAGCCAGCGGCAAGCGCGCTTTCGGAAGAAGGGTTTTCCATGCCCAACAGCACCGCAAAATCGCGAACCATCGGCGCAACGGTGAGTGCTGCGAAATAGCCATAAACGACTGTGGGAACCCCAGCGAGCATTTCAAGCGTAGGCTTCATCCATTTGCGTGTTGTAGCGGCGGCATATTGGGTGAGGTAAATCGCGCTCATCAAACCAAGCGGGATGGCGACAATCATCGCGATGATTGCGCCAATGAAGATCGTCCCCCAAAATAGCGGAATAGCACCAAAACCATTTTCTTGACCCGCAACAAGTTCAGCTTGCGGACTCCATTTGAGGCCAAACAGAAATTCAGCAGGCGAAATCATCGAAAAAAACCGTGCTGATTCGTACAGCAGCGATGCCACAATTCCGAAGGTTGTCAGCACGGCAATCATCGAGGCACCGAGCAACGCCCCCATCACCACGCGTTCAACCCGCGTGCGTGCCCGAAATTCGGGGCGAATGCGCGTCCAGCTATACGCCGCACCCGCAAAGGCGAGCAGCAGAGCGGCTACCGCGCCGATAATCCCGTAATAGCGGATGGCGGACGCATAGGGCTTGGCCAAGCCTTCCGCCGCAGGATTAAATGCCGCTTCAAGCGAACCATCGGCAAGGCTGCGCGCCTCACCCAAAATCGCATCGCGGTTCATCACATCGGTAGAAAGCGACTGCGCAGCGGGGTCAGCCATGACTGACGCATCAATCAACCCATTTGATGCTTGGCTCCATACCGCCAGAAACAGTAACGCAGGCGCTATCGTCCATAGCGCGACATACCAACCGTGCTGCGTCGGCAGTGAATGGAGCTTCGTCGAGGTGACGAGGGCAAGCGCTCTCGCCCGCCCACGGCCAACGATCCAGCCGACCACGCCTAATCCGAATATGAGCAGCATGAGGGAGAGTGAGGACACGCTTCTTGACTACCTTTGTTTCAATCCTTGAAGCGTAATTACTTAAGCGTCGTTGGATCAAGCGGTGTCATGGCTTCAACAATCTTCGCGTTGGCCGCGCGAACATCTTCCGGCGCAATCACCATGCCGCGCTTCTTCAGCAGGCCATCGGGGCCCCAATTTGCGGCAAATGCGGCGGTATATTCCTTGAGGCCTTTGATCGAGGCCAGATGCGCTGACTTGATGTAGATATAAAGCGGGCGCGCACCGGGATAGGAAAAGTCCGAAATCGTTGCATAGGTAGGAGCGACACCGTCCATCGGAATGCCGTTGATCTTGTCAGTATTGGCTTCAAGGAAACTGAAACCAAACACACCAACCGCCTTTGGATTTTCGGAGACTTTCGAAACGATCAGATTATCGTTTTCACCAGCATCAACATAAGCACCGTCATCACGCACCTTGGTGCAAATATCCTTATGCTTATCTTTGTCGCTGTCCTTTAACGCCTTCATCGCAGGATCGCTATCGCAGCCTTTGGTCAGGATCAGTTCGGCGAGCGCATCGCGAGTTCCAGATGTTGAGGGTGGGCCGTAAACTAGGATTGGCGCGTTTGGCAGGGCAGGGTTCACGTCCGACCAGCTTTTGGCCGTGTTGGGCTTACCAAAGGGATTGGCCGCAAGCGCCTTGTAAACGTCCACCGGGGACAGCTTCATGTTGAGGCCACCATTGGCTTCGGCAAATGCGATGCCATCAAGGCCGATTTGCACCTCAACAATGTCTTTCACGCCCTTTTTGGCGCAATCGTCATATTCGGATTTCTTCAACCGACGTGAGGCATTAGCGACATCGGGGAAGGTCGCGCCAACGCCTTCGCAGAACAGCTTGATACCGCCGCCTGTGCCGGTTGATTCGATAACGGGCGAGGTGAACTTGCCATCCTTAGTCAGCGTTTCGGCGACTGCGGTTGCAAAGGGATAAACTGTTGATGAGCCAACCGCGCGGATTTCTTGACGTGCGCCGCCACTGCTTCCACCCGTTCCACCGCCGCAGCCTGCAACGCTGATCGCAATAACTGAAAAAAGCGGAATGAGATATTTGTTGGTCATAAAATTGCCCCATGTGAGAATGTCTTGATCGCCGACTTAATGGCGATTGAGATCGCCGATATGACATTTCAATGACATTTATGTGACAGCGTGTGATGCCACCGCGATAAATGTGAGTGATATTGTCGTCCCCACGCCAATTTCGCTTTTGATGTCGAGATTGGCGCGGTGTCGTTCGGCAATGTGTTTAACGATTGAAAGGCCAAGCCCGGTGCCACCCGCCGAATGGCTGCGCCCCGCGTCAACGCGGTAAAATCGTTCGGTAAGGCGCGGGATATGTTCGGAAGGAATGCCAATCCCTTGATCAGATACACTCAGATTGATTTGATCGTTTGGAAGTTTTGACAGCGTGACGGTAACATCACCGCCCACTTTGCCATATTTTACAGCATTGTCGATGAGGTTGTGCGTCAGTTGTGAAAGCTGCGCCGCGTCACCTCTGATGAGGCATTTGTCATTTTCGATAGCTTTGACAATCGATTCGCGCCGCTCGCCGATGACCCGCGCAATGAGCTGACCAAGATCAATTATATCGCGCGGCTCAAGATTTTTGTCCGCCTCAATCCGTGAAAGCGACATCAAATCTTCAACCAACGCGCTCAGCCTTTTGGTTTCTGAGGCGATGATCGAAAGGAACCGCGCACGCGTCGCGACATCGCCGCCTGCTTCATCATCAGTAAGCGTTTCGACATAGCCTGAAATATTTGCAAGCGGGGTGCGCAATTCGTGGCTGGCATTGGCAACAAAATCAACGCGCGCGCGCTCAGCAGCATGGCGTGCAGAGCGATCGTCCATATGGATCAGCCGAAGATCATCACCAGCGGCTTCAATCCGTACCTCCCATATCCGCGTTGACCCGCCAAGCCCGCTAATCTCTTCAATACCAGTCGCCTGTGTGTCGCCAAGCAGTGCGGCAAGCGCAGGGTGGCGGATTGCCAAGCGGATATCCTGCCCCTCAAACTGCGCGCCAAATAAGTCGTGAGCCGCGCGATTGCCGTGAATAACGCGTGCCTCGGATAAAAGAATAAGCGGATCAGTTACCGCATCGAGGACCGTTTGGAGACGATCAGAATCATCAGGAACAGGCAGCGGTAGCGGCGGGGTGACGGTTTGAGAATGACGGTAAAGAAGTGCGACAAGCATCGCCCCTCCCGCCAGCACCGCGATAACCGACGCCACAGCGCTGGCCTGCGCCACAACGAATGCCAGCGCCAATAGTACCGCCGCAGCGGCAGCAATCCGGGCTGACTCATCAAATTTCATGAGTCAGCCCGTTAGACATAATGGCTTAGAAATCAATCTGCGCGCGCAGGGCAACCGCATCGGTGCTGAATTTGCGCTTATCGACTGCCTTGCCCGAAATCGGAACCGTTGTTGCCGCAAGCGGGCCACCCTCTACTTCAGTATGAATATAGTTGAGCAGGAAACGGACATAATCAGTAGGTATCCACGTCAGCCCGCCAAGATAGCCCGTCTGCTTGCCACCGCGCCCCAGCCGGGCGTTGGCCGCTGCGAGCGAGGTTAAGCCCGTTGCGAAATTGTTGGTGACGCCGTTTTTGAGGCGGCCGCTGTCAAGATCAAGATAGTCAATCCGGCCGATCAACTGGAATGCGCCCGTGCCACTTTGGTTGAAGGGTTTGAGCACCTTGGTGCGGTCAAACAAACCGTTCTTATACCCGCGTGTTTCGCCAGTCAGGAAATAGCCAATTTCAAAATGCCCCCCGAAGAAGGTTGGATCATCGGTTGGGGTGACTGCCGAACCACCCGCAAAGGCATC
>JAYTMV010000216.1:0-7813 GCA_043728175.1 Sphingomonadales bacterium | reverse complement strand
TATGCGAAGCCATCATCCGCGATGAACGCGCCGTGCTCCCCGTTTCTGTTCTGCTCACGGGAGAGTTCGGGATCACGGACTTGTATTTGAGCCTGCCCTGCATCCTCGGCGCGGAAGGAGTGGAGCGCGTGCTTGTTCCGGACCTTTCCACCGCCGAACAAAGCGCGCTGCACCGCTCGGCTGAGGTTATCCGTCAGGCGATGGCCAATCTGGAGGGCAAATAATGGACGGCGCGATCTGGACATGCCCGATGCATTCCCAAATCCGGCAGCAAGGCCCCGGAAAATGCCCGATTTGCGGAATGGCGCTCGAACCCGAAGCGCCGTCGCTTGCCGATGCGCCTAATCCCGAACTGGTCGATTTCACGCGGCGATGGTGGGTGTCTGCCGCGCTGTCGGTGCCGTTGCTGGCGCTGACAATGGGTGTCGATCTGTTCGGCTGGCATCTGCTCGCACCCAAAATTTCGCCGTGGGTGCAGCTTGCGCTTGCGGCTCCGGTCGTATTGTGGGCAGGCGCACCGTTTTTTGAACTCGGCTGGACATCGCTCAAAACGCGCCAGCTCAACATGTTCACGCTGATTTCGATTGGCGTCGGCGCGGCGTTCCTGTTCAGCCTGACCGCTACGGTTGCGCCGGGGTTGTTCCCAGATACATTCAAGATGCACGGGGTTGTGCCGGTTTACTATGAGGCCGCTGCGGTCGTTGTCGCGCTAGTTCTGCTCGGCCAGGTTCTCGAACTCCGCGCTCGCGCATCGACCGGCAAAGCCATCCGTGCCTTGCTCAACCTCGCGCCGAAAACCGCGCATAGAGTGGCTGCTGATGGCAGCGAAAGTGAAATCCCGCTCGCCGATGTGCATGCAGGCGATCATCTCCGCATCCGACCGGGCGAGGCCATTCCGGTCGATGGGATTGTGCAAGAGGGCAAATCATCGGTCGATGAATCGATGCTCACCGGCGAGCCGCTACCCGTCGCCAAGGAAGCCGCGAGCGCGCTAACAGGTGGCACTGTCAACGGCACTGGCAGCATGATGATGGAAGCGCGCGCAGTTGGCAGCGACACAATGCTCGCGCGTATCGTCCACATGGTTGCCGAAGCGCAACGCAGCCGTGCGCCGATCCAAACGGTGGCCGACCGGATATCGGGCTGGTTCGTGCCGCTAGTCATCGGAATCGCGGTTTTGACCTTCATCGTCTGGAGTCTTGTCGGCCCCGAACCGCGCATTGGTCATGCCCTGCTCAACGCCATCGCCGTGCTCATCATTGCCTGCCCATGCGCGCTTGGGCTGGCAACGCCAATGTCGATCATGGTTGGCACGGGGCGCGGCGCTGCGGCGGGCGTGCTGATCAAGAACGCAGAGGCGCTGCAAGCACTGGAGCGGGTCGACACGTTGCTGATCGACAAGACGGGCACGCTGACCGAGGGCAAGCCAAAGCTGGTTGGGATTGAAACCATAGGCGCGATTAAAGAGGACGAGTTGCTGGCGATGGCCGCTGCGGTTGAAGCGCAATCCGAACATCCGCTTGCCCATGCCATCGTGACCGCTGCTGAAGAACGGAAGCTATCACTCGGCGAACCACAAGGCTTCGAAGCTCAGGTCGGCTTAGGTATCAGCGCGAAGGTGACGGGCCGCGCCGTTGTGATCGGCAATTCCGCCCAGATGGAGCGCATCGGCGTCGATCCCAAACCCCTATTTGAAGCCTCTGAAGCCAAACGCCGCGAAGGTGCTGGCGTGATGCTGGTTGCCATCGACGGCGCGCTCGCCGGATTGATCGCGGTCGCCGATCCAGTGCGCGCCAACGCACGGACGTCGATTGAGGCGCTGCGCAAACAGGGGCTGCGCGTCATCATGCTCACCGGCGACAATGCCACAACCGCGCAAGTCGTTGCGGACGCAGTCGGTGGCCTCGACGGCGTTCAGGCTGGCCTGAAGCCCGAAGACAAAGCCCGGATCGTTAAGGAATTGAAGGCGAAAGGCGCAAAGATCGCGATGGCTGGGGACGGCATCAACGATGCACCAGCGCTCGCGGCAGCGGATGTCGGTCTAGCGATGGGCACCGGCACCGATGTTGCCATCGAGAGCGCAGGAATCACGCTGACCAAGGGCGATCTCGCCGCCGTCGTCCGCGCCCGCACGCTTGCCAAGGCCACGATGGGCAATATCCGCCAGAACCTATTCTTCTCGTTCCTGTTCAACGGCATTGGCGTGCCTGTAGCGGCGGGCGTGCTTTACCCCGTGACAGGCCTGCTGATGTCGCCGATGTTTGCGGGGGCCGCTATGGCGCTCTCGTCACTCACGGTCGTGACCAACGCCTTGCGGCTTAACCGCCTGAAGTTGTGAGCATCGCGGCACAGGTCTTGCGGGCGATATCGGTGACGCGAACAAGCTCTGCATCGACATTATGCACCGTCATTGGATCAACGATGTTTGAAAAATGGATATGCTCGTTCGACGCCATCGAAAATGCCGTTGAGAGGTAATTATCGAAAACATTGCGCAATGAAAGCCACGCGCCTTGTCCCTCCAGCCACTGGATCGAATTGCCCGATGTTGACAGGCTGAGCAGATGCTTACCCGCCATATAGCTGTGGCGATCACGCGCGCGCATCGCGCGGTGATCAAACCCGGCCCCGAACACGCGCTCGACATAGCCTTTCATCATCGCTGGGGGTGTGCCAAACCAGATTGGGTAAACCAGAACGAACACATCAGCACCTCGGATCACGTCGATTTCTGCGGTCACGTCGGGGGTGAAGGCATCGTCGCCACCATGGGGCTGCTCACTGGATTTCAGGACAGGATCAAAGTCCAACCGGTAAAGATCACGCAGGATCGCTTCGTGACCCACTTCGCGCACGGCGTCGCAATACCGATTTGCCACCGCAGTGTTGAAACTGTCAGCATCGGGGTGGCAAAGGATGACAGCGTGACGGGGTGCCCGTGTTTCATTCATTTGATTACCCTTTTGCCGGTTCGACCAATAGCGCGCGATCAATCGCCGCTATCAACGCATCCTCATCAAACGGCTTTTCAAGAATGACCGCATCCGGTTTGGCCAATCTGACCTTCAGCGCATTACCGGTCGTGAAAATATGCGGCACAAAACGCATCTTGGTGATGGTATCGACCGCCGAAAGGCCGTTTCCAGATGTCAAACCCGCATCCACGATCAGCAGATTGGGCTGATATTCTGCGGCAAGCGCAACCGCTGCACCTTCGGTTCCTGCAACGCCAATCACAACATGGCCCATCCCCTCAAGCACTTCGGACAGCAGCATCCCGATGATCGCTTCGTCTTCGATAACAAGGATGCGCAGAGATTGCATTTATTTGCCTTTAACAGGAACGGGAGGCGGATTTCATCGGCAACGTGGCTTTTTCTTTCTGGTGGGGGTCGATCCACAAATATAGTGATAGCTCAACAATTTAGACACATAATTGTTCCCCCCATTTGACATTCATCAACAAAGCGCCGCTACTGACCAAGTCCTTACTCCCATCGCAAGGTGGGGTTCTGGTCACGCCGCTCGCCGAGGGGCTAGACGTTTAGGACATGGCCCTATGCCAACGCGCAAAGCCCTACCACCTTTTCCCATTGTCGGGATAGGCGCTTCTGCGGGCGGGCTGGAGGCAGTTTCGCATTTGCTCGACGGTATGCCCGACGACACGGGAATGGCGTTCATCCTCGTTCAGCATCTTGATCCGTCTCACGAAAGCCTGATGGCTGAACTCCTCGCCAAGCATACCAAAATGACAGTGATCGAGGCTGCGGACGGGATGCGGATTGAGGCTGATCATCTCTATGTCATTCCGCCGGGAACCTATCTCGCAGCAGAAAAGGGCGCGCTCTACGTTTCAAAGCCACTCGCGCGCCACGGTTTGCGCCTGCCATTTGATTTCCTGCTCCATTCGCTGGCCGAGAGTTACGGCGCGCGCGCGATTGCCATCATCCTTTCGGGCACCGGCGCGGACGGGAGCATCGGGGTCAAGGAGATTGATGCCAAGGGCGGCTTCATCATCGCGCAAGACCCTCGTGAAGCCGATTACGGCGGAATGCCAACCACCGCGATTGCGACGGGGGTGGTTGATCTAACTTTGCCCGTGGCCGAGATTGGCCAAGCGCTGATCAACCGGCATCGCAATCCCACTGCAGTGATACCCGCCCCCGATAGCTTGCCCGCGATCATCGAGCTTCTCCGCACCACGACCGCCCATGATTTCACGCTCTATAAAATGGGCACGCTCAAACGCCGCATCGAGCGGCGGATGGCGCTGTCGGGGATCAAGGGCGACGGAATGGCGCGCTATCTCGAACTGCTGCGCGGCGATGCCAAGGAACTTGATCTGCTCGCCAAGGATTTGCTGATCAACGTCACCAGCTTCTTCCGTGACCCCAAAGTGTTTGAACAATTGGGCGCGAAGATCATTCCCGATCTCATCGCTGCGCAGCCCGTCGATATGCCGGTGCGTATCTGGATCGCGGGGTGCAGCACCGGCGAGGAAGCTTATTCACTCGCGATGCTGTTCCGTGAGGCGATTGTATCAGCCAAGTGCAATGTGAAGCTCCAGGTCTTTGCCTCAGACGTCGACGCGGACGCGGTGGCTACGGCGCGCGACGGGCTTTATCCGCACACGATCAAGGCCGATGTCTCGCCCGAGCGTCTGGCGCGCTTCTTCACGCGTGAGGATCATGGCTACCGCGTCTCGCCCGAACTGCGCACAGCGGTGGTCTTCACTGTGCAGGATGTGCTTGCCGATCCGCCTTTCTCTCGGCTGGATTTCGTGTCGTGCCGCAATTTGCTGATCTATCTGGGGCCAGAAGCGCAGACCAAGGTGATTGCGCTGTTCCACTTTGCGCTGCGTAAGGGCGGCATCCTCTTGCTCGGCAATGCTGAGACCATAGGAACAGCGGAAGGCCAGTTCGAAATCGTCTCAAAGGCTGAGCGGGTGTATCGCCATAGCGGCCGCGCACAGACAGGAAAGATCGGGCTTTCGGCGAATGCGGGAGAGAATGTTCAGCCATCGCTTGTGATCACAAAGGCACACGCGGCGGTGCCGCAGAACGACCTCGCCGACTTGTGCCGCCGTCTGGTGCTCGAAACCCACGCCCCCGCCGCAGTCCTCATCAACCGCAAGCATGAATGCCTCTTCTCGCTCGGGCCGACGGAGCGTTATCTGCGTATCGCGCCGGGGCATCCGAGCCATGATGTCCTCGATATGGCCCCGCAGGCGCTGCGGACGCGACTGCGTTCGGCCATTGGTCAAGTCAGCCCGGAGAAGACGCCGGTCATTGTCGCGGGCGGAAAACAAGGCGGCGTGCCGTTCAATATCGACATCCGCTCGGTGCAGAACGCCGGTGAGGAGTTGCTCCTGATCTGCTTCGTCGATGCGCCTGTTGCGACTGCCAAGCGCGGGGCATCCGCGCCCCATGAAACGCCGCGCATCACCGATCTCGAAGTCGAACTCGAAGCGACCCGCACCGAGCTTCAAGGCGCAATCCACGCGCTCGAAAAATCGGGCGAGGAACAACGCGCGATCAATGAGGAGGCGCTTTCGGTCAATGAGGAGTTTCAATCAACCAATGAGGAATTACTGACGTCGAAGGAGGAATTGCAATCCTTGAATGAGGAGCTCACCGCGCTCAACAGCCAGTTGCAGGAAACGCTTGAACGCCAGCGGACGACCTCAAACGATCTTCAGAATGTCCTCTACAGCACCGACGTTGCGACATTATTCCTAGATACCGCGCTCAACATCCGCTTCTTCACGCCCGCCACCAAATCTTTGTTCAACGTCATCCCCGGCGATATTGGCCGTCCGCTCGCCGATCTCCATTCGCTCGCGGCGGACGGCGCTTTGCTTGATGATGCGCGCACCGTGCTCCATGATCCCGCGCCGATTGACCGGGAGATTGAAACCGGCGGCGGCATTTGGTTCATGCGGCGGATCATGCCCTACCGCGCCGATGATGACGCGATTGAAGGCGTCGTCATCACCTTTACTGACATCACCGAACGCAAACGCGCGGCCAAGCTGGTCGATGATGCCAAGAAAGTGGCTGAACTCGCCACCGTGGCAAAGTCGCGCTTTCTAGCCGTCGCCAGCCATGATCTGCGGCAACCATTGCAAACACTCGCTTTGCTCCAAGGGCTGCTCGCCAAGAAGGTTGTGGGCGCGAAAGAGCAGGAATTAGTGATTCGCCTTGATGAAACCCTCGGCGCGATGACGGGGATGCTCAACACCTTGCTCGACATCAATCAGATTGATGCGGGCACCGTGCAGCCCGAAATATCACGCTTTTCGCTCGGCAATTTGCTCGATCAATTGCAGGATGAATTCAGCTATCACGCGCAGGCCAAACGGCTTGAACTGAGGGTTGTCCATACCAATGTCGTGGTCGAGACCGACAAGCGCCTGCTCGAACAGATGCTGCGCAACCTCATCTCAAACGCACTCAAATATACCAAGCGCGGCAAGATTTTGCTGGGTTGTCGGCGGATGTCCGGCAAGGTGAGTATCGAAATCCTCGATACTGGCATCGGTATTGCCGACGCCGAAATTCACGCGATCTTCGACGAATATCACCAAGTCGATAACGCCGCGCGTGAACGCAGCCGGGGGCTGGGGCTGGGTCTGTCAATTGTCCAGCGGCTCGGGCAATTGCTCGGGCATCCGGTGCATGTCCGCTCAACCCCGGGCAAGGGATCGGCCTTCGCGGTTGAAGTGAAATTGCCGTTGAGCGAGGTCGCGCTAGAACCCGCGCCCGCCGCAACTGGTGAAGCGGAAGTTCAGCACCGCACCGGGAACATCCTGATCGTCGATGATGATCCCGAAGTCCGCGCGCTGCTCGAACTGCTGCTCACCGACGAAGGCCATCACACCGCAACCGCAGGCGACGGTGTCGCGGCACTCAAACTTGTGGCAGAAGGCGTGATCAAACCCGACCTTCTCCTGACCGACTATAATCTGCCCGAAAACATGGACGGCCTCCGCCTCTCCGCCAAGCTCCGCAAGGCGTTGGGCGCAAAGCTCCCGATCATCATCCTGACGGGGGACATCTCCACCGAAACGATGCGCGATGTGGCAGGCCAAGGCTGTATCCAGCTCAACAAACCCGTCAAAGTCGCGGAACTCTCCGCGACGATCCAGCGGTTGTTGGCAGGGTAGGAGTCGGAACAATCGGACGGGGGCGGAGTTTCTATTCCGCAACCCCATTCCCAAAGGCTTCCTCATGCCCGATTTCAACATTGTCGCAATCTCTGGCAGCCTTCGAGCCGGCTCCTTCAACACCTCAGCCCTGCGTGCGGCGGACGAACTCAAGCCTGAGGGTGTGATGATTACGATGGCCGATATTTCCGCCGTGCCAATCTTCAACCAGGACGTGCTCGACAAGGGCATGCCCGTTAGCGTCGCTACGCTCGTCAAGCAGATTGCCGATTCCGATGCCGTGATGATCGCCACGCCAGAATACAATTATTCGATCCCCGGCGTCCTCAAAAATGCCATCGACTGGATTTCCAAAGCGCCGGATCAACCGTTTAAGCACAAACCCGTCGCGATCATGGGGGCCAGCTCGGGCGGCATTGGCACCGCGCGGGAGCAATATGATTTGCGTAAGGTGTTCGTTTTTCTCGACGCCCATGTTCTCAACCAGCCCGAAATCATGATCAGCGCGGCGCACACACGCTTTGATGGCAATGGCAAACTCACAGACGAAGTGGACTTGTAACGGTTTGGTTCCGGCCACTTGTCTTTCATTATGCCACCTTAGCTTCGAAAGCCAAGGGGCTTATGCCGCCCAGATATGAGTGGCGT
>JAYTMV010000215.1:0-3033 GCA_043728175.1 Sphingomonadales bacterium | reverse complement strand
CCCAAATTTGCGCTCAAGCCCCTTGGGGCTGAGGATCATCTTGCCAAGGATTGACGCCTTGAAACCCGGCGCAAGCGCGTCAACGGTGTCAATGATCTTGTCCGCCGCCATCCCCTCTTCGGCATCCCAATCACGACCATCGGGCAGTACCGGCGCGAATTGCTGACAGAATAGACTCGCGACATGGCATCCCGGCGGGGCAAGGCTATCATCGACAATTGACGGGATCAGCATCTCAACAATCGGCGCGCGTGACCAGCCAAAGACTTTGGCATCGGCAAAGGCGCGGTCCATATAATCAAGCGTCGGCGCGATGATGATCCCCGATTGGAGATGCTCTCCCGGCTCAGGCAGACAGGTGAAGCGCGGCAATTCAGACAGCGCGACGTTCATCCGGAATGTGCCGGAGCCAGCCTTAAAGCCCTTCATCCTGCGGACAAATTCCGGCTGGAGATCGGACGCGTCGATTAGGCGCTCATAGAGCAATTTCGGCCCGACATTGGCGATTACGGTATCAGCAAAAATCTCTTCGTCACTCACCAGCCGAACGCCTACGGCCTTGCCGCTATCGACCAGTACGCGATCAACTGGGCTTTCGAGGCTGATTTCGACGCCCGCATCACGGCACACTTTGGCCATCGCCTGCGTGATCGCACCCATCCCGCCAACAGCATGGCCCCATGCGCCCTTTTTCCCGTTCACTTCGCCAAAGACATGATGCAGCAAAACATAGGCACTGCCCGGCGTATCGGGGGAGGCATAATTGCCAACGACCGCATCAAAGCCAAATGCCGCCTTCACTGCCTCGCTCTCAAACCAGCCATCAAGGAAGGTGCGCGCCGATTTGGTGAAGAGATCAAGCACATCGCGCTGACGCTCAAGCGACAGCTTCATCAGTCCGCCACCCTGAACGATGCCGTCAATCAACGTCTTGATCCCACCGCCGACATTGGGCGGCGATTTCATCGCGAGATCGCGCAGCACATCGGCCACGCCCTCAAGCGCATCATAATAGGCCGGAAGCACGCGCGCATCATGTTCTGAAAAGCGCCGGAACTCGGCTTGTGTCGCCTCAAGTCCGCCACCAAGTTTCAAATAGCCGCCATCTTCCTGCGGCAGGAAGTTGGAGATTGGCCGCTCAATCACGCGGTAGCCATGTTCGGCCAATCGCATATCGGCAATCACCTTGGGCTGAAGCAGACTGACGGTGTAGCTCGCGACGCTATTGCGGAAACCGGGGTGAAATTCCTCGGTGACTGCAGCACCGCCAACCATATCACGCGCCTCGACAATCCGCACCTTGAGGCCCGCCCGCGCAAGGTAAAAAGCGCAAACGAGGCCGTTGTGACCAGCACCAATGATGAGGGCGTCTATGCTCATGCTGTGTATCTTTCAGGTGGGGTGACGTTTCGGCTTTCAGGGATCAGCAACCGCAATTTCTCGACAAAACTGCGGAGACAGACTTCGCTCTCGCCAAGCGGCCCCGGCGTATAACTGGCGCTCTCCATGCCAGCCTGCACGCCCGCGATGAGGGCTGTATCCTCGGCGTTGACCTGCCGGTTGATTCGCCAATTGAGGTAGCGCGCTGCTTTCATCTCACGGCGCTCATCGGGCAGCGCATAAGCGATCTCGCGAATGAGAGTGTGCGTAGAGGAAACGGGAATGAATTGCATGAAATCCACCTGATCAGGATAAATGTCGAACGCGACGTTGGGCCAGAGTTTGAAATAGAGCCACTGCCGCTGCTGCACCTCTGGCAGATGATCAGCGGTAGGCAAGAAATGCTGATAGGCGCGTTCGGACAGATTGGTGCTTGGCCGCTCAACCAGATCGCCCCACATCCGGTCAACACGGGCCGCCGCCTCGATCCCGTAACCGTGCCCGAACAACCGCTTCAGGCCTGGGTGCGCGACGGGAATATGCAGCGCATCTGAATAATTATCCGCAATCGTCTTCCAATTAACCGCGCGGGGCCGCAGCGTCACCCGGCCAAAGGCGCGCATTTCTGGGAAGCGATAGGGCGCGATCATCGCCGCATAGGGTGCCATCATCTGCGCGACGCTTGGGCCATTGCCCTCAAGCCTGATAAAGACAAACCCTTGCCACACTTCGCAATCGACCGATTTGAGGCCAAGCGCAGCCATATCAAGCCCTGAATAATCCGCGCGATTGGGTACACCGGTTAGGCGACCGTCGCTCGCGTAAGTCCAGCCATGATAAGGGCAGACGAGGCGCTTGGCGCAGCCGCTGCTGCCATCAACAATGCGGCTCGCCCGGTGGCGGCAGACATTGTGGAAGGCGTGGACACCCGCATTATCCCCGCGAATGACAATGATACTTTCGCCGAGCAGTTCTAGGCTGTGCCAATCGCCCGCACTCTCGATATCGCTGACGTGGCAGACGATTTGCCAACTCGGGCGAATGACGCGGGCCATTTCGACTTTGAAGAAGTCGGGATCGTGATACACCCATCCGGGAAGGCTTTCGCCCGATTGCGCGTCGAAGTTGGCGAAGGTATCGCGTATCGTAGATGTTGCCATTGACTTAACCCTTATTTTACGAATGTATAACGAAAGTATGACAATCAAGCAACCCACCTTTCATCGCGCCGATCCTGACGTCCGCCGCCAGAGCCTGATCGCGGCGTGCGCGCGGATATTGGCCAAACGCGGCGGGCACGGCGCGTCAGTGCGCACAATCTGTGCGGAGGCGGGCGTGTCACCGGGGTTGCTGCGTCATTATTTCGATGGGATTGATGCGCTGATCGCTGAAACTTACCGCGACACTGGTGGGCGCGTTGCAGCGGCGCTTAACGCAGCAGTCACCGCGGCCTCCCCTGCCCCGCGCGCGCGATTGCTTGCCTTCGTCACCGCAAGCTTTCGCCCGCCAATTGCCGATGCTGAATTGCTTCATACATGGCTCGCATTCTGGGGCTTAATCCGCACAAAGCCACTAATTGCCAAAGTTCATGACGAGATTTACGAGGCCAACCGCACCACACTTGAAGCGCTGCTCCGCGCCTGCCCCGGCGCA
>JAYTMV010000214.1:0-4266 GCA_043728175.1 Sphingomonadales bacterium | reverse complement strand
CGCCCCAATTTGAATTGCGTTTAGCAACTTGCCTTTCGCGCGGATAGCAATATTCGCAAGGCATGAGACAATTTTCGACGAGCGCGCATTCATGATCGGAATGGCCGACCATAAGCGGATATTGGCAGCAGCGCAGGACTGGCGCGGGGCCAAAATGGCGCTGGCAACGGTGACGCAGACGTGGCGCTCGGCTCCCTGTCCGGTCGGCACGCACATGCTGGTGCGTGAAGGCGGTGATTTCGTCGGTTCGGTTTCGGGAGGGTGTGTTGAGGGCGATATACTGACGCTGGCCAGCGACGTGATCGCGGGTGCGCCATCTGCGCTGCGCCATTACGGTGTGGCCAATGCGCAGGCGTGGGAGGTTGGCCTGCCGTGCGGTGGTGACATCGCTGTGCTGGTGCAGCCCGTAAGTGAAGCGGGTTTCTCGGCAGAATTGTTTGACGGCATCGCACGGGCACAGGCGGCGGGGCAAACGCTGTTGATCGGCACTGATTTGGAAAGCGGGTTGAGCCGCGTTGTTGCGGGCGCAAGCGATGCGCCCTTCGTCAACGTCTACGCGCCGCCCAAGCGGTTGCTGATCATTGGCGCGGTTGAAATTGCCGCGTCACTTGCGAGCATCGCGGGTCAGCTTGGCATCGCGGTGACAGTGATTGACCCGCGTGCGCATTTTTTGACGCAGGCGCGCTTTCCCGGCGTAGCGCTTGATGACCGCTGGCCCGATGTCGCGGTGGCGGCACTCGCGCCTGACAGCCGGACGGCGGTGGTTACGCTCAGCCATGATCCAAAGATTGATGATCCCGCGCTGATTGCAGCACTTGTATCGCCCGCCGCCTACATCGGTGCGCTTGGATCCCGCGCATCGCACGCCGCGCGGCGGGTGCGGCTGACCGAGGCGGGGGTTGATGCCGCGACCTTCGCGCGGATCGAAGGGCCAGCAGGGGTGTCGATCAATTCAGTCAACGCGTCAGAGATCGCGCTTTCGGTCGCGGCGGCAATTGTGCGGAGTTTTAATGACGGATTGCGGTAACATCGCCCTCGCAATTCTCGCCGCAGGGCGCGCCTCGCGCTTTGGTGGGCGTAAGCTGGAGGCACCGTTCGATGGTCAAATGATTGGAACGATGACGGCGGCGCGGCTCGCCGGGTTTGATTTCAACGCTCGGCTGGTTGTTGTTGACCCAGCGCATATCGCCTTGATCAACCAATTCAAAGCGCTCGGTTTCACGGCGATTGCCAATGATCAGCCCGACGCGGCGCTATCACGTTCAATCAGCCTTGCAGCGCAGGCGGCGCAGAATAGTGATGCCGACGCGCTGCTGATCTGCCTTGCCGATATGCCCAATATCGCTTCGGAACATATCACTGCTATAGCCCGCGCGTTTGGGGATGCGCCGCGCGTTATCGCGTCATCGGTTCAGGGCATAACGATGCCGCCAGCACTCTTCTCACGCGCACACTTCGCAAGGCTTGCTGCGCTTTCGGGCAGTGAGGGGGCAAAAACACTTCTCGTTGGCGCAACTCTGATTGAGGCCGACGCCTGGTCAATGGCCGATGTCGACACGGTGGACGACCTCGCAGCGATTACCCGCTTGTATCAGCCTTCCAAAGCTCAACCCCAAGATCCATCGTAAAATCAAAATCGACCCACATTCCGCGCCCGACATCTTCAACTTCGGGCTTGATGCCAAGCTCTTTGAAAAAGGGGTGGCTGTCATAACTGTGCACCAGCACATCATATTGCGGCGTCGTCACCCCGCCTTTGCGGAATGTGTTGATCGTTGTTGGCGCCTCAACGATCGCTTGATAGCAGGCGCGCGTCGGGTCAGCGACGTCGGGAAATTGTTTGAGGAAGGGCAGGATCACCGCTTCTCCCTTGATCGCGCGCGCAATCGCTTTTTCACTCGCGATTTTGAGCGCGACATCAACGACATTTTCACCGAGCCGCTCAACCGCTTCATCAGCGAAATGCTCAATCTTGTCCCAGAAACCCTTGGGTTCGTGCGTGTCTTTTATCTGCGGGCGAATTTCAAACAGCGGCAGCCAAGTGGGCGTTGATTGCGGTGAGAATTTGGGGATTGCAAAGGCATTGACGAGGAACGTCCGGCCATCCGACGGATCGGGCGTTTGCGGATCAAACGTAAACTGACCGATTTCTTTGGGGAAGCCGTACACTTCGCGCCCCGTCGCCATCGCCCAGTCATTATCAACAGCCAAAAACAGCGGAATCCAGCGCAATTCAAACACGCCGGCCCCTTCGCGGTGCGCCACTGTCCAGATCGTCACATCAATTTCGGAAACGCCACCGCGCTGATAATCAATCGGATTTTGCGGGATAATCCGCGCGATTTCGGCCACCGATAGAAACAGTTTTGACGTGATCGGGTGGTAACGCACTTCGCCGCCCGATGGTTCGGCAAACATCGTATCGAGCTTTTGCTGGATGCGATCCTTATCACCGCTCACGCAGAAATTGTGGAGGATCGTCCCCTGCTGAAGATACGGCCCCCAGCCGACGATCCGGTCTCCAGTGCTGACGTAGGGGGGGAGGTTGGCCATCATGAATTCCTTCAGCTTGTGAGGGTGAGTGGAAGGGGTGGAAGCACTGCAAGCCCGCAGCGCTCCATCCATATGCCTGCCTGGCGGCGGTGTTCGGCGCGAACGTGGAGTTCAAGCGATGGCATAGCACCAAGGGCTGCATAAAGCCGGGCCAGATCATATTTCATGTCAGCGGCTTCGGCTGCCTGAATGCCGATCTGCAAGCGTTTGAGCGCACGGTCAGATCGCCCGCAAAGCATCGCATATTGCCCTGAAAATAGCGATGCGAGCGGCACCGCGACAGGGTAAAGCTTTGAAAACTGGAATAATAACGTCACCGCGCGCTTGGCGAGGGCGCGGTGTTCGCCGTCTTTGCCGGGGCCGCGTGCCGCAAACACACCGACGAGCGCTTCGGCGACAGCAGCAAAGCCGTACCATGATCCAAAATTGATCATTGGTGTTGCTTCTGCTTGCATAATCAAAGCCTCTGCTGTCGCCGCGACCTTATCAACCTTCTCAAGCCTGACGCGGGCGACCGCGAGCAAACCCTCAACTATTAACGACGAGTGCAAATCGCGCACACGCTTGGCGAGGGCCTGCCCATTGATCAGCAAAACCTCAGCCACTTCGGGCCGACCTTCGGCCAGCTCAATTTGGCCAAAACCTGATCGGTGGAACAGCAGATAATGGTCGTTTGATTTGGCAAAGGCGACCGCCTCCACCTGCTCAAACGCGGTGCGCATTTGTTTGAACGATCCCGCCATCAAATGCCCAAGCCCGATGAAGGTGGTCGGGCTGGCGATATCGGCGTTGCGGTTGCGTTTGCGCGAGAGCGCGGCGACAAAGCGTGAGCGGCGGATCGCGATGTTCCACCGCCCGTTTGACAAATGATACATCGCCTCACCGTTGACGCTCTGCGCGAGGCTCGACCAGTCCTTTTCCGCTATGCAATCTTTGCGGCTACGGTTGAAAAAAAAGCGTGCGGTGCGGTTGAGGCCGCGTGTTCCAGCAAGGTAGCCTAGAAAGCCATAAGGGCGCGCGGCAAAGGCTGTTTCGCCAAGCCGTTCCGCCGTGCGCGCAGCATATAGCGCCATCGTGGCGGCAGGAAGCGCGCCGACCGAGAAGTAAAACGCCTCAATTAGCCGCACCGAATTGCCAAGCCGCAGCCGATCCTTGAGCCGCGCCTCGGCGGGTTGCTTTGGCTGTCCGCGCCGCAAGGGATCAAGGATTTGCCAGCCGAGCGAAAGCGATTCCCTGCCGAGCATCGTCCTCCAGCCGGTCTGGCTGGTCGGCGCGCCGCCCCACAATCCCTCCATGCTGGCATAGCAATAAGCGATGGTCTGTGCGGGTTCGCCCAATCGCCACGAGACAAAGGCAAGATCACGGTTTAGGATCGCACGGCGGTATGGCCCTTTGCCGCGCGCGCCCGCACGGTTGGTATCGATCAAATCAAGCGCGGTTTTCCAAAGTGTTAGGGCGGCAGCGTAGGCACCGGCTTGCTTGGCCTCAACGCCTGCCTTGCGTAGCGGAGAGAAAGCTTGCGCAGGCATATCGCCCTCAAGCCAGTGATGCGCAATCTGTGCGGCCTCACCCTTGCTCGCCTCGTCTGACGGGCGCTCAAGATATTCCGCCGCTCGCCGGTGCAACTGAACGAGTAATTGTTTGGGGAGCGAATTATAAATCACTTCACGCGTGAGCTGTTCGGAAAAGCGCCACTCGGGGCGTTCAGCACTG
>JAYTMV010000213.1:0-4359 GCA_043728175.1 Sphingomonadales bacterium | reverse complement strand
CGCAGATCCCGCTCGCTGGGGCAAGCCGGCGATACCAGCGTCCCGCGATCTTATCGGCATATTCGGGCGGATAGCCGGTCGCATTGGTTTGCGGGATTTCGTCGAGGTTCAGTTTGGGCATTATTCCCACCCTTTGCAAAATGGCCCGCGCAGTTTAGGCCTGCGCCATGATTGATGCAATTGACCTCACTAAAGCGCTGATCTCAGCCCCAAGCATTACACCTGCCACTGGCGAAGTGTTTGACGTGCTTGAGCGCGCACTCACCGCAATCGGCTTTGACGTTCACCGCGCGATTGAGGGCGAGGCACCCGATGGCCCAGTCGAAAATCTGTTCGCCACGCGTGGGAGTGAGGGCGGCCCGCACTTCGCGTTCGCAGGGCAGCTTGATGTCGTCCCCCCCGGCGAAGGCTGGTCAAGCGATCCGTTCGCGCCCGAAATTCGGGGCGGGCTGCTTTACGGGCGCGGCGCGGTCGATATGAAGGCAAGCATCGCGGCCTTCGTTGCCGCGATCCCAGCCGCGCACAAGGGCCGGATCAGCCTGATCATCACCGGCGATGAGGAAGGCCCGGCGATCCACGGCACCGTCGCACTGATCAATCATATGAAAGTGCAGAATCTGATCCCCGATCTCTGCCTTGTGGGGGAACCAACTTCGGTCAACCGACTTGGCGATATGGTCAAAATTGGGCGGCGCGGTTCAGTCAATATCTGGATCACCGTGCCCGGAGTGCAAGGCCATGTCGCCTACCCGCACATGGCCGACAATCCGATTCCAAAATTGGTGCGGATATTGTCGCGGATTGAGGGCATTGCGCTTGATGAAGGCACTGACTGGTTCCAAGCCTCAAACATCGAAGTCACTGATATTGAGGTTGGCAATCCAGCGACCAACGTGATCCCCAAGGCCGCCAAGGCGCGGCTCAGCATCCGGTTCAACGATCTCCATAGCGGCGAAGCGCTTGTCGCGATGATCAGCGCGATTGTTCACGCCGAAGCGGCTGACGGTGAAGTGATCGCGCGGATATCGGGTGAGGCATTTTTAACGCCACCGGGCAGCTTTAGCAGCCTTATTTCTGATGCAATTACAGCGGAGACGGGCCTTACGCCCGAACTCTCCACCACTGGCGGTACATCCGACGCGCGCTTCCTTTCAAAGCTGTGCCCGGTGGTTGAATTTGGCCTCTGCAATGCCACGATGCACAAGCTTGATGAGGCGGTCGCGCTTGAGGACGTCCACACGCTAACCCGCATTTACGCCGACATCATCGCGCGCGCCTTAGGATAAGATAAAGCGCCCCTGCCCCGCCGTGGCGTGGGTGTGCCCCGCGTACTGCGGCAATATGTGAGGCATAGGGCGATGCGGCGAGCCAATCGCCCACGGTCGCACGAATAACCCCCCGGCTCGTTGGTGGCAGGCGGGGATTATCCTTGGCGGGCCGCCCGGTGATCAGCAGAATGATCCGCGCTTCACTTCTAATCGCAGCGGCAAGGCTGCGGTTAAGCCGCGCATGCGCCGAACTGAGCGTTTCACCGTGGAGATCAATCGTAAAATCAGGTGCGGCCTGACCAAGGCGGAGGCGCTTGTCCCAACTGCCGTCGAGGGTGTTTTGGGATTCGTTCTTTGTAGAAACCGTTCTCCCCGAGCGAAGTCGAGGGGCTTGGCCGAGCGGAGGCGAGGTAAGCACTGTGGCAATTCTCGGCTTTGCTCGAATTAGTCCCTCGACTTCGCTCGGGATGAACGGATCAGGCAGCATTTTCCGCCCCGCCGAGGGCCGCACCGTACCCGCAACCCGGCCCCAGACCGCGCGTTCTTCAGCGCTGAGACGGCGCATTTCCGGCCCCTGCCCCGATCCGCGCGATCGCGCCCTTGGGCAGGAACACAAACGCCGTCCCGCGTGCAGACATGCCACCAGCGGTTAGGCGCGCGTCATCGCCTGCGCCCCAAAATGTATCAAAACGGTTGCTGCCCTTGATTGCGCCGCCAGTATCCTGCGCCACCCAAATGCCGCTTGCATCGGCACGATCCATTGAAAGGAGAACGGGCGCACCGAGCGGAACGAACATCGGATCGGTTGCAACGCTCGCCTTACCCGTTACTGGCAGGCCGAGCGCACCAAGCGGGCCAGCGCCCGTAATTTCCCGAAAAAAGACCCAGCTTTTATTCTCACGCATGATCGCTTGGCCCTCGCTTGGGTTGGCGCGCAGCCAGCTTTCAATTCCCTGCATTGAGCTTTGACCGGGGCCGAGCAGCCCACGATCCTTCATCAGCTTGCCGATGCCTATATAATCGCGGCCATTCTGGCCATCATAGCCAATCCGCATCACGCTGCCATCGGGCAGGCGCAGACGCCCTGAGCCCTGGATTTGCAGAACGAAGAAATCAATCGCGTCCGCCGCCCACGCGATTTCAAGGCTCCGCCCCTCAAGCGCACCCGTCTCAATACCCGTGCGATCTGCGTAGGGAATAAAGCTCTTGCCCTCGACGCGGCCACGAATTTTCTTGCCCTTTAAACTGTCCGAAAATTGCCCGAGATCAAGCTCAACCAGTTCGGGCGGGCGCTTATAAACCGGGACGTCATAGCCCTTGCTGCGTGTCCGCGACCCAGAGATTTCTGGCTCATAATAGCCAGTAGCAAACGCCTTACCGTCGCCAATTTGGGCAAGCTCAAAATATTGTGTGAAGAATGCCCGTGCGTCACCGTCGGGCCAGTCTTTGGCCGCGGTACAAGCGGGTTGCCAATCGGCGGGCGCGGTCAGCCCCGATTGATCAGTGCGTTTGACGACTGAAGAGCAACTAATCCGAAAAGCCTTGAGCGCTCGCGTTGCCGAAGCGGCATCATAGTCTATTCCACCCGGCGCGGCTACAACCCCAAACGAGCGCGCATTCGGCCCCGCTCCCACACTCACCGCTTGCGGCGTGAGCGGCGTTGCCCGAACAATTGCTTTAGCGGCTGGTACTTTGGTTGACGGCGTACTCGCCGATTGCGGGATCAAACGACCACCACATCCTGCGAGCGCAAGGCCAAGCATAATCGTGGTTACAAACCGCATCACCGCACCCTGCGTTGATCAGGCCGACTCATCAGCGTCGGTCAAAATCCAGTTGGGGTCTGACGATTTCACGTTACGGCTAAACGTCCAGCTATCATGCGTTACGACTGCATCTGTAAGCGAACCGGCGACGACACCGCCATCGGCATTGCGCGTTACCGCAGCAATATCAGCATCAAAAGTCACCGTTACGCTCGCTTCGCCATTCGCAAGCGTCGCCTCGCTAATGATCGCGCGCTCAATTGTGACAAGGCGATTATCAAGCACATGGCCAAGCGTAGTGCGTTCCGCGATTGCTGATGCAAATGCGGCCTTCACCTCATCCGAAACAAACGGCGCATAATCAGCTTCACGGCCAGCCCAAAAGGCTTCGAGGATCATCCGGTAGGCCGATTTGGCCCCATCGATAAACTCGCCAGCGTTAAAATTACGGTCGGCGATGCTGATCGCACGAAGCCCTGCTTCGGCGCTTGGCTCGGGCAAAGTCTGATCAACAACCGCCTGCGTTGCATCCTGAGCATCGTCTTTACCGCGCGCGAGCGGCGGCACAAATTCAGCGGCTGGGCGGCTTATCGACTGCTCATGCCCGGTACGCTTACCGAGAACGGCATAAAGACGCATCGCAAGAAACGCAGCGACCATGGCGAAGATTACAGTAAAGAGCACAATTCCTCCAATCGGTATGATGTGCATATAGGCACGTTTTGCCCGCACTTCAAATCATTGCGTGTGTGAAATGACATTGCCCTTCGCATTAGGCGCTGCTAGGCGCGCCAACCAGTAGCTTAAAACCCTATAGGATAGATAAAAATGGCTGAAGATAGCGTAACCGATCCCCTTCCCAATGGCGAAGATACAGCACCAGTTGCCGGGCTGATCTCACAATATGTCAAGGATCTCTCGTTTGAGAACCCCAACGCACCCGCCGTTTTTCAGTGGCAGGGCCAACCCCAGATTGATGTCCAGTTCAATATCGCCGCAAATCAGCTTGCCGATGACGTTCATGAGGTTGTCCTCAAGATCGAAGTCAAAGCCGTCAGCGCCGATCAAGTCGCGTTTCAGGTTGAGCTTTCCTACGCGGGCCTGTTTGGCCTGCGCAACATCCCGCAGGATCAGATGCAGATGTTCCTCCTTGCCGAAGGGCCACGGATCATTTTCCCATTTGCACGCCGCGTCCTTGCCGATGCCGTGCGTGATGGCGGTTTCCAGCCGCTGATGCTTGAACCGATTGATTTCGGCGCGCTCTATATGCAGCAAGCCGAGGCCGCTGCCGCCGACGCGATGCCACTCACGGCAGAAGGTAACGC
>JAYTMV010000212.1:0-4602 GCA_043728175.1 Sphingomonadales bacterium | reverse complement strand
GACGACATTAGAGCCATCCTCAACGGGCACGGCGGCGGGACGATCATTTTCGGCGGGTTCATGCCGTTCGGGCAAATCTTCAACCTGTGCCTGAAACTGAAGTGCAAAGTTCACCGCTGGATCAACAAAGCTGACGATTGAAGAGAATGGAATCGTCAGATGTGAGGCGATCTGGTTGAAGGTCAACCCAACCTCAAACCCACTATCATCGACCTTCAAATCCCAATATTTATTCTGGATAACGATCGTCATTTCGTCGGGGAACCGCTCAATCAAACTGCGCGGGATCGAAACGCCGGGGGCTTGCGTTTTGAAGCTGATGTAAAAATGGTGGTTTCCAGGCAAGCCTGATGTCGCAACATCGCCGAGTACCCGGCCAACCACCGCACGGAGTGCCTCTTGGACGATTTCATCGTAGGGAATCAGGCTATCGGGCATATCTTCACTCATGGCGCACAGGTGAACGTTAGCGCAAGCGCGGTCAAGATGCGTTGCACAGCATAAAACACACGTTATAGCGCACCGTCATGCGGACAGGCTCGATTCATCGCAAAACCAATGAAACCTCGATTGATGTTACACTCAATCTTGATGGCACTGGCGTGTATGACGTTACGACGGGCATTGGTTTTCTCGATCATATGCTTGAGCAATTGTCGCGTCATTCACTCATTGATTTGCAAGTGAAAGCAGTTGGTGACCTCCATATCGACCAACATCACACCACCGAAGATACCGGCATCGCGATTGGTGAGGCACTACTAAAAGCGCTCGGCGATAAGCGCGGCATCACCCGCTATGGCAGCGCCTACGCGCCGATGGATGAAACGCTGACCCGCTGCGCGCTTGATATTTCGGGGCGGCCCTATTTTGTGTGGAAGGTAGCGCTGAGCAACCCCCGGCTTGGCGAATGGGATACTGAGCTGATCGAACATTGGTTCCATAGTTTTGCGACCGCCGCAGGCATCACGCTCCACATCGAAAATCTCTATGGGAGCAACAATCATCATATTGTTGAGAGCTGTTATAAGGCGCTTGCCCGCGCGTTGCGTGTCGCAGTTGAGATTGATCCGCGTAAGGGCGACAGCATCCCCTCGACCAAGGGGACGCTCTAGCCGTGCGCGTTGCACTCGTCGATTACGGCGCGGGAAATCTTCAGTCAGTCAGGAACGCGCTGAAAGCAGCGGGTGCTGATGATATCCTAGTGACCGCTGATCCCGACGCGGTGCGCGCGGCTGACCGGATCGTTCTCCCCGGCGTTGGGGCATTTGCGCACTGCATGGGTGCGCTTTCAGGCATCGACGGGATGGTTGACGCGCTCAATGAAGCGACCGGCCCAGCAGCGAAACCCTTCCTTGGCATTTGCGTTGGCATGCAGTTGATGGCGCAGGCGGGTGAGGAGCATGGCAGTCACGCCGGGCTTGGCTGGGTCAATGGCCGGGTGCGGATGATGGACGGCAGTACCGGCGTTAAAATCCCGCATATGGGCTGGAACGATGTGGTGCCCACTGAGGCGCATACACTGATTGAGCCGGGTGAGGCTTATTTTCTCCACAGCTTTGCCTATGACGGCGATGATGTGATCGCGACGACAGAACATGGCGGCGCAGTGGTCGCTGCGATTGGCCGCGATAATCGGATTGGGGTGCAATTCCACCCGGAGAAAAGCCAGAAATATGGATTAGCGATGCTTACAAGGTTCCTGAAATGGAAACCTTGAAACGCACTCTTCGCGTCTTCGCGTCTTCGCGCGAAATTCCCTTTTTTGGTTCGCGCGAAGACGCTAAGGCGCGAAGAAAAATAGGAATTTCATGGCTTTAATAATATTCCCCGCAATTGATTTGAAAGCTGGCCAAGTCGTTCGCCTCGCCGAGGGCGATATGGATCGCGCGACGGTTTACGGCGATGATCCTGCGGCGCAGGCTTTGCTATTTGCTGAGGCAGGGGCGGACTATCTGCATGTTGTTGATCTTGACGGCGCGTTTGCGGGCCAGGCGGTCAATGCAGCAGCCGTCGAAGGCATCGTCAAAGCATTTCCCGGCCATGTCCAGCTTGGCGGCGGCATCCGCACCCGCGCAAGTATCGAGCGCTGGTTTGATCTCGGCGTATCGCGCGTCGTAATTGGCACGGCAGCACTTGATAATCCCGAACTCGTGCGCGAAGCGGCACGCGATTTTCCCGGCGGCATTGTCGTCGCGGTTGACGCAAAAGACGGCATGGTCGCCACCAAAGGCTGGGCCGATGTGTCTGACGTGCGGATCGAGCAAATGGCTAAACGGTTTGAAGACGCAGGGGTTGCCGCCCTCCTTTACACCGATGTTGGCCGTGATGGGATGCTCAAAGGCTGCAATGTTGAGGCCACGGTTGACCTCGCCCGTGCCACCAAGATTCCCGTCATCGCCAGCGGCGGCGTCGCCGGGATTGGCGACATCCGGATGCTTTCGCTGTTCGCCAAGGACGGGATTGAGGGCGTTATCACAGGCCGCGCGCTTTATGATGGGCGGCTTGATCTGGCGGCGGCCCTTGCAGTTGCTGCAGCCGCATGACCGTCCGTATCCGCGTTATCCCATGCCTCGACGTCAAGGATGGCCGCGTCGTCAAGGGCGTGAATTTCGTTGATCTGCGCGATGCGGGCGATCCGGTTGAGGCTGCGCGCGCCTATGACGCAGCAGGCGCCGATGAGCTATGCTTCCTTGATATCAGCGCGAGCCATGAGGGGCGCGGCACACTGCTTGATATTGTCGCGCGCACGGCTGAAGTTTGTTTTATGCCGCTCACCGTCGGTGGCGGCGTGCGCAGCGCGGAGGATGCGCGCGCGCTGTTGCTTGCAGGCGCGGACAAAGTCGGCGTCAACAGCGCGGCGGTCGCTCGGCCTGAACTGGTCGCCGAAATCGCTGACCGTTTCGGCAGCCAGTGTGTTGTTGCCAGCGTTGACGCGCGGCGCACTGAGTTTGGCTGGGAAGTATTCACCCACGGCGGGCGCACCCCGACCGGGATTGACGCCATCGCCCATGCGATCCGCTTGGCAGAACTTGGCGCGGGCGAACTGCTTGTCACGTCGATGGACCGTGACGGGACGCGTGATGGCTATGATCTTGATCTGACGCGCACCATTGCTGACGCTGTTCAAGTCCCCGTAGTCGCGAGTGGCGGCGTTGGTAATCTTCAACATCTCGTCGACGGCGTTACCAAAGGCCATGCCAGCGCCGTCCTCGCCGCCTCAATTTTCCATTTTGGAGACGCAACGATTGCTCAGGCGCACGGCGCGCTAGCGGCGGCTGGATTGCCAGTACGTACTATTTAGGCACAGAATCGTCGATTTATTTTACGTTAACCGTCGTCTTTGTCACATCATTTACCAAAAAAATCAGGTATAAACCGAGTCGTTCAGCAATTGGCAGGGTTCTTGCTCTTAATTGTTGGTCAAGTTGGCTGGGGGCAGTCGACGCGTAAAAGGGTATCAGGGGCTATCATGAAAATAGGACGGACGTCATTACTGGCATTGGCGATAATCGCCGCCATTCCCGGCGCTGCCATTGCGCAGAATAGCGGCAAGGTGGCCGCGCCGCCGCTACCACCGCAGACAAGCACTGAAATTCCCGAACCCGGCGATTTCGCGCTGTTCTTGATTGGCGTTGCCGGACTTGTCGTTGGCCGATGGACATCAAAAGCACGCAGGCGTCGTCAGGAATAATGGCGCGCGCTTGACCTTGAGGCAGCGCCCGCGCCAAAAGGCTCATTATGAATGACAGCCTCTCTCGATTGGAAGCCACGATTGCCGCGCGTCGCGCCGCTGATCCTGCGACATCCTATGTCGCCAAACTCGCCGCCGCTGGCCGCGCCAAGATCGCGCAAAAAGTTGGCGAGGAAGCGGTTGAAACCGTCATCGCGGCGATGGCAGGCGATCCTGCGAAGCTAACCGCCGAAGCGGCAGACCTGATTTTCCATTTGCTTATTCTCCTTGCAGACGGCGGCGTCACCCTTGCTAATGTCACCGCCGAACTTGAACGACGTGAGGGTGTGTCAGGATTGGCCGAAAAAGCAGCACGAAAGGAAGCCTGATGCCCATCGATGCCACTGCCCGTTATGATGACAGCAACATCTTCGCGCGGATCCTGCGCGGGGAAATTCCCAACAAGACAGTTTATGAGGATGAATGGGCGCTCGCCTTTCATGACATCAATCCGCAGGCGCCGATCCACTTCCTCGTGATCCCCAAGGGTCGCTATGTCAGTTGGGATGATTTCAGCGGACATGCGAGCGAAGCGGAGATTGCAGGTTTCATCCGCGCGGTCGGCCATGTCGCGCGCGATGCGGGTTTGCCAGCGCCGGGATACCGTTTGCTCGCCAATATCGGCGGGCACGGTCATCAGGAAGTGGCGCACCTCCATGTCCATATTTTCGGCGGAAAACAAATGGGGGCGATGTTACCCAAGAGCTAAAACGTTAAAACGGTTGCACGTCGCGGAGAAGCGGCTAGGTTCGCCGCAATAATAATATCCGGGAGTATGTTATGAATTTCAGTCGCGTCAAATCAATCGACGCCATCCTCAAAACGGCGGAGAAGAAATCGCTCCACCGAACGCTTGGCGCGTTTCAGCT
>JAYTMV010000211.1:0-6161 GCA_043728175.1 Sphingomonadales bacterium | reverse complement strand
GTCGCAGTCGGAACGTCCAAATAAACGAACGTCCTTGGGTCGCGTCGGCAGATTAGCAGGAATATAGCAAAATTCTTGTGACGGCGATCACGCGACTATTTGATCTGCGTCAGAAACGATTAGAGTTACGGCTATTATCGAGGGGTTGGGGGAAAGCGATATGTTCATCGGCCATTACAGCGCAGCACTGATTGCCGCCACGCAGCGCGGTGCACCAAAGCTCGGGGTGCTGTTTGTCGCGGCACAACTTGTCGATATTGGGTTTTTCGGTTTTGTCTTGCTCGGCGTAGAGGCGATGCGGATCGTGCCGGGGACTACGGTAATGAATCCGATGGATTTATATCATATGCCCTATACCCATAGTTTGGTTGGGGCATTCGTATGGGCCGCCGGATTTGCGGTGCTGTTGAAACTATTTGGCGCACATTGGAGAACTGGACTGATCGGTGGGCTGGTTGTCATTTCGCACTGGGTGCTTGATCTTATTGTCCATGCGCCTGACCTGACCTTGGTTGGGGCACCGCCCAAATTGGGATTGGGGTTATGGAATTACCCACTGATCGAAATGCCGCTTGAGATTGGCCTGACAGCCGTAGCGCTGTGGCTGTATCTGAAGGCGAACCCGCCAAAGGGTCGATCATTCGCTGTGGCTACGCTCATTCTGTTTTTTGCAGTGGCGCAATCGGTTAATTGGTTTGCGCCGCCGCGCGTATTTGATGTGTCGGTTCCAATCTCAGGCCTTCTCGCCTATGGAGTGGCTATAATGCTTGCAGTCTGGGTTGCACGCGGGCGGCGTTATGAGGGAGAAATACAATGAATGATGTCATCGGAAGCAACACCAGCAGCCGCCCGACGCGCAGTGCGGGAACCAGCCTTTGGCTTGGCATCATCGGCACCGTCCTTGCTGTCGCTGGATCCTATGGATCAGGGCAGGGGTTTTGGCCTTTCACTATAGGATTGCTGATGGTGGCCGTGGCGTTTCTGTTCGGGACAATTGGCGGTTTAGTTGGCCTGTTTGCGCTCATCCGCAATGGCCAAGGAAGTGGGCTTGGCCGGCGGATTGCCATCGGCTTGCTGCTCTGCGGGGTTGTGCTTGCTGGCGTTGGCCCGTGGATTTACCGTGGGGTCAGCCTTCCTCCGATCCATGACGTGACGACCGATCTTGCCAACCCGCCTGCATTCGCAGCACTTGCGATGCGCAAGGATAATTTGGCTGGCGTTGAAAGCCTTGATCAGTGGCGCGAACTTCACCGCAAAGCTTATGGCGATATCGCGCCGATTACCCTGCGCATGGCCCCCGATGCAGCGATGGCCCGCGCCCAAACACTCGTAAGCGCGCGCGGTTGGACGATTACGCCTGGAGCAGCAGGGCGTCTTGAGGCAACTGACACCGTATCTCCGTTCAAATTCAAGGATGACGTTGTGATCGTAGCAACGCCGACCGCTGACGGCCAATCAACCATCATCAATATGCGCTCTGTCAGCCGGGTTGGTGCAAGCGATTTTGGCATCAACGCCAAGCGCATCCGCGAATTTCTGGCGGAATTGCAAAAATAAGACACCGCATCTTCAAGGCATAAAAAAGGATCGGCGAAATTGCTTCGCCGATCCTTTTTATTATTCAGTTAGGGTGTGATTAGGCTGTAACAGCCACACCTGCCGAACGACGGCGGCGAAGCGCTGCGCCGATGCCAGCAAAACCGAAGATCAACATCGCCCATGTTGCTGGTTCAGGCACGCCGCCTGGATTCCCGCCACCGATGGGAAGGATGTTGCCGGGGCCGTTGATATCAAGCCGGAACGCACCAAAATCGGTGTTGTCAAAGCCGCTGCTGACCGCGAAATAAGACACGCCAGCAAGCAGAGCGAGGTTCGAGAACCCGGCGTCTAGCGTACCGTTGAAGTCATCATTGTAAGCGATGGCATTGAGCAGGCCATTGGTTGGATCAAACGAACCCGCATGAATGCCGAGATAGCTGTCATAACCCGTCGTGTTGAAGAAGTTATAATTGCCGCTGGTGGTCACCCGGAATGGGGTGACGACATAGCGCACTGCGGTGCCAACGCCTGAAAGCGCCGTTGGTGGAATGCCTGCAACTGGACGATTATAAGTAAGGCCGCCAGTGGTATCACCTGTGAAGACGCTGCTTCCCGTGAAAATTAGCGACGAATTTGGAGTCGGGGTAAAGCGCGTATTTACGCTTCCCGTTTTACCGCCTGATTCTTGTGCCAAAGCTGGCATGGCAATCACTGCTGTTGCAGCAAGCGCCAAAGAAACGAATAATTTTTTCACCTCAATCTCCTTTTTCTTATTTTGACCGCAAACAAAATTTTTGATCGAATCAACGCACCCCTTTTTAGGGATTGAGACAAAATGTTAACTCTCTTGATCGCTCCGCACAAGCGGTGAATGCCAAGTTAACCATATAAAAAACTGCCCGAAAATGAGACATATTGAGTGCAATAAAAAAGGCAGCGAACCGATGCCTCGGTTCGCTGCCTTAAATTGCTGTGCAGATCAGGCGGTTACCGCAACCGAACTGCTCCGCCGCCGCCGCAGCGCCGCACCGACACCAGCAAAACCAAAGATTAGCATCGCCCAAGTCGCTGGTTCAGGCACACCACCGCCGCCAGCACCAATAATATTGCCGGGGCCATCAATCGTCAGCGTGAAGCGACCAAAATCAGTATTTGCAAATCCTGAGCTGACAGCAAAATAGGAAACACCGGCGAGAAGACCGAGCGCGGTAATCGCTGAGTCAGAGCCAGGCCCTGCATCATCATCATAAGCAAGCGCATTAAGAAGCCCGTTGGCTGGACTGAACGCGTTACGATGGACGCCAAGAAAGCTGTCATGAGCCGATGAATTCAAGAAGTTATAATTTCCACTCACGCTGACTGTGAAAGGGGTGACGACATAGCGCACTGCTGTTCCCACAGCCGAAAGACCCGTTGGCGGACGCCCGGATAGTGGCCGATTATAAGTTGGGCCAGCGGTTGTATCACCTGTGAAAACGGTCGTCCCGGCAAAAGCAGGTGTAGCTACTGTGGCCAAGGTGGCTAAAACGAGTGCAGCAATTTTTTTCATCGTACAACATCCCTATTTACATGTGGAAAGATAATCGACTCGATACGTGACCCCGTTAATTAACGGAAAGTTAACGCGCTTAATTCCAATCCACAAGCGTCAAATCGTGCGGAATTGGCGCAAAAAAAAGTGCCCCGAAATGAGGCACTTTTTCCCGATTTGCGGTTGTGGCGCGTAGGTTATGCGCCGCCGAGAACGCCCTGCATCACCATACAATAGAGCATCGGCATTGAGAGCAATGTGTTGGTGCGGCTGAAGATCATCGCGGTGGTTGCCGCCTTTGCCTTGGTATCGGCGTCCGCCTCAACCAGGCCAAGCGCCTTTTTCTGGTTTGGCCAGATCACAAACCAGACGTTGAAACCCATGATGAGGGCAAGCCACATGCCGAGCCCAATCATTCTGAAACCTTCTTGAAACGCCAGCGCCTGACCAAGATAGCCATTGTGCGCTGCAATCATGATCCCCATCACAATCGTCGCAAGCGCAGACCAGCGGAACCAGAAAAGCGCAGCAGGCGCGATATGCTTGGACACGCCGGGCTTCAACTCAGCCGGAACCTGCGGCATCGTCGGGATTTGGACGAAATTGAAATAATACAGCAACCCAATCCACATGATGCCAAACAGCGTGTGAAGGAAACGGTACAGGCCATTGAGGTAGGGGCTGGTATCAGTTCCACCGTGGAATCCAAAAATAACCAGAAGCAGCAAAATGCTGCTCGCTGCGATTACGCCGCCCAGATTGCCGAAAAACTTTGCCATGACCCTAAATCCCCTACTTTCGGCCCTCCGCCGATTGACCTGATCACAGTAGCACCCCATGTTCATCTTGTCACCGGGTTTGAAAATCACCGCGTTTGAAAAGGACAGTGCAGCAGTGGCAGAGACTATTGAGGATTATACGCTTGATGAGCTGCGCCCGCTGTTGGCGGTGGAACTGCCACGCCATGCGGGATTTGACGGCTGGGGCGAAAAAGCAGTTGAGAATGCGGCGATAACGCTTGGGGTTGATCCCGCCGTGGCGACGCTGGCTTTTGCAAATAAGACGGCGATGATCGATGCGTGGTTCAGCACGGTTGATGCCGCAATGAGCATTGCATTGCCACTAGAAACGCTTGCAACGATGAAAATTCGCGCACGAATCACGTCTCTTGTTGAGGCACGCCTCGCCTGTGTTGCTCCCAACCGCGAGGCGCTGCGGCGGGCGCTGGCGATCCTTGCGATGCCGCAGAATATTCGCCTTGCTGGTCAACTTGGCTGGCGCGCGGCGGATACAATGTGGCGCGCGGCGGGCGATACTGCGACTGATTACAATCATTATAGCAAGCGCGCGATCCTCGGCAGCGTTTATGCCGCCACGCTCACGGTGTTTATTGATGACGAAAGCGAAGGCTACGCCGACACCCGCGCCTTCCTCGCGCGGCGGATTGAGGGGATCATGAAGTTTGAGAAGATCAAGGCTCAGGTGACCAAGGCACCCGCGATTGGCTTTAGCATGTCACGCTTTCTTGGCCAGCTCCGTTATCCTGCGGGGTAGTAAATCGTTCACGATAATGATAATCGGTCGCAAGTAACGAATCAATTGCAACCTAGGCTCGCCAATTTGCGTCTCGACACTTTGCCTCTCAATACACCCGCAACGATAACGCAGATTGATTGGGCGTTGGTGGGCGAAACCGCCGCGCGCCGCTTGAAAGCCTTTGGGTTTGAAGACGGCGTCAATATCGAGGCGCTCCATTTCGGCGGCATGATCGCACAAGACCCGATCGCATTCCGGATTGGGCGGATGACCGTTGCACTGCGCCGTGCGCAGGCGGCAGCCGTCATCGTAACGCCGCTATGAACCCAGCTCCGCTTATCGCGCTCGTCGGCAATCCCAATGCCGGGAAATCAGCGCTATTCAATGCGCTCACCGGCGCGCGCCAGAAAACGGGCAATTATCCCGGCGTAACCGTTGAGCGTCACGCAGGCCGTCTGGTTCTGCCCGATGGCCGTCCGGCTGAACTGGTTGATCTGCCCGGCACCTACAGCCTTGAGCCAGCGAGCCCTGACGAACAAGTGACGCGCGATGTCATCATGGGGGTTCAGGCGGGCGAGCGTCGGCCCGACGGGCTAGTGATTGTTGTGGACGCGGGCAATCTCGAAAATCATCTGCGTTTTACGCTAGAACTCATGGCGCTTGGCCTGCCGACGGTCGTTGCGCTCAATATGGTCGATATGGCGGCGCGTGATGGGCTGACGCTTGATGCCAGCATATTGGAGCGCGAACTCGGCGTTCCAGTCATCCCGACGGTCGCGGTGCGGCGGCGCGGGATTGAGGCACTGCGCGAAGCCATCGGAACGCTTGGCCCTGATCGGCGTGAACTACCCCGACAATCAGCACGCGCAATCGCCAAAGCAGCGATTATTGCCGAGGTTCCCGCGCGCGCAGTGACGCGGGCAATTGATAAGATTGTCCTTCACCGCCTGTTTGGGCCGCTGATACTCGCGGTTCTCCTGTTTGTGATGTTTCAGGCGGTATTTGCGTGGGCAACGCCGTTTGCCGATTTGATCGACGCCGGCTTTTCCGCGCTCCATGATAGGGTCGCGGCCACACTTCCAGAGGGCATTTTCCGATCATTCCTTGCCGACGGCGTGATTGCTGGCGTTGGCGCGGTCGTCGTATTCCTGCCGCAGATCATCATCCTCTTCGCCTTCATCCTCGTGCTCGAAATGACGGGCTATATGGTGCGCGCGGCGTTTCTGATGGACCGGTTGATGGCAGGCGTTGGCCTGTCAGGCCGCGCCTTCATTCCGCTGTTGTCCTCATTCGCGTGCGCGATACCAGGCATCATGGCGACACGGACAATCGAAGATCCTAAAGACCGTCTCACAACAATCCTGATTGCCCCGCTGATGACCTGTTCGGCGCGACTGCCAGTTTATGCAGTGATTATCGCCGCGTTCATCCCCGCGCGTGCCGTTTTGCCCGGTATTGGCCTGCAAGGGCTAGTGTTATTCGGGCTTTATGTCGCTGGCATCGTCGGCGCGATGGCGGCGGCGCTGGTGCTGCGGCGCTCGGTCACCAAGGGCAA
>JAYTMV010000210.1:0-2812 GCA_043728175.1 Sphingomonadales bacterium | reverse complement strand
CAAGAGTAAGTATGGCTTCAGCGCCAGCAATGGCCTCGGCCTTGTTGCGCCACCGATAATCGCTAACGGCGTCTTTGAGCGCCTTAGTAGCAACCCGCTCCTTCATCGTTTCGACGCGGCCAAGGTAGCATTCTTCGCTAATCAGGCAGACTTTGTAGTAAGCTGAGCCGTCGCCAATCATATCGCCACGGCGAGTGAAGCGATCAATTATCTTGCTGCCGTCACCGTAGTTCGTGCGTCCGAAATCAGCCGATATTTGGCCGGACGGGGAAACCTTGACCACCGTGCCTTTTCGCACGTCAATGGTCGAATATTTCCCAAACTCAGCGTAAACTGTGGAACCAATTTCCATCTCAATTCTCCTTGCGGCGGGGTCAATCCCCATGCGCCCTAGTATAGGGACCGCCCTATAGCGTCAAGCGGAAATCGCATCAGCCTGCTTGAAGGGCGCGGGGGCGGTCATGCTGCTTGGCTTTTGGGCTGCTCATCTTTTTCAATGGTTCTCTTGAAGCCGAAGTTCCCGGCAATGTGGAACAGCACAATACCCTCTGGTTTCATAAATCCGGGAGCGACCCGGCTCCCTTTTGTGCGAAGATCGACAAGAGCCTCATCTGCGGCAGACGTATGGAAGGGGCCTTGGTAAAGCACGGGAACCACATCGCAGCACGCGGGACGCACTTCGGACCAGCGCGAAGTGTTGAATAGCGAAAACCGCTTATCCCCCTTACTGAGTCCATAACCGCGTTGCACGCCCGAACCCCACCATTCACCGAAGTGACGGCCGGGGCCAAGTTCGCGCAGATCAACTTCGTGTTCATAGGCCCATCGCGCAAAGCCGTGGTTGTCCATTTCCGGTGTAATCCAGCGAGAGCGCGAGCCGACAAACATCTGTCCTTCGTCGCTAAAGGCAATCTGCCCGTTTGTGCCATCAATCTTTTCCGTGATGATAATTTCACGCGCCAATCGAGGTATTTTTGGAAATTCTAGAAAATCCATCATTAATTCTCTAAGGCAGGCTCAATGACGCACGTCCTGCCTATTCCCGGTGCGTCGGGATAATCGTCGGTTACTTCTCAGCCCGCGCCCGGACCGCTGCCGACGCATCAACGTAACGGACGACGCGGAAATCATCCTCGTTGGTCACGAAACAGTTGCGGCGTAGGGCGTGGAGTTTGGCGCGCGCGTCCCGCCATGCAGTAAGCGCAACCATCATTGTCATCAGCGAAAGGCCAAAGGCGATGTTCTGTTCCATCATGGTTTTGCCTTATGATAATCTTGGCGGGATATTCTGATCGCCCAACCTGTGAACGGGATGCGATAAAGGTCATGCCACTGGTTTTTACGCCAGTCCTTCGGCGCGCGATTGACCAGCCCGCGAAACACGGCCTTGGTCAAGTCAACCGACCAATACCAAGTGACACTGCTAGGCGGATGATAGGCAATCAGGTTTATGAATGTGCCGCTGTGGTGCGGACGCCACAAAGTCAGACCTTTCATTTCACTTCCAATCGTTCATAAGTAATCGTTCGCATCACGCGGCGCGATCCGGCGCACAGCGGGCAGTCATCACCTTCCGGTGCCATCGCGGGGATGTCGCAATGCGTGTTTTTCCGGCCTGTAACACCGGGTAATCGCAAGGTGCCGTGCATGTGGCGGTAGTCGCTGCACCATCCGCATTGCTCGTAGCACCGTGGGCAATCAACTTCCTTGCCCATCACGCTTCCCGCTCACATTTTTCCATAAGATGGCGATCACGCGCTTCCTGATAGCGCCAGTCAATTTCCGCCGTGGCTTCTTCAGCCAAATCCTCGCCAGCGCGCTCGATTACCTGTTGCAGCAGCGCTTCTTTTTCCTCATCGGAAAGCGTTATGGGCTGGCCGTTCTGTTTGATTGATATAAGCTCAACCTCATCCGGCTCGGCAGGTGTCCCGCCGCAAGCGTATGTCGGCCCTGTTTCAGCGCAGCCCGGTCGCACACTATAGGTGACGACAAGTTCAACCTCTTGCCGCCCGATCATGTGATCAACGGTAAATTGAAATCGGTGGCTCATGCCCCCTCTCCCTCGTCCGCAAAGCCATCGCCCGTGTCGGTGTCCAGCGCGGCCCGTGCTTCGGCATAGGCAGCGTTCACGTCGGCCCATAGTTCAGGGTTCTGCTCCTCAAGCTTACCCATCGGTTTTGCGCCGCGAGCCATCACGCTTGCGAGGCTGTCCAGGTTGGCGCAGACCTTGGCCGCGCCGACCTGTTCCACTGCCCATTCTGCGGCGGTTTGCCGCTTATTTGCGGGAGGCTTCTCTGTGGCGAGTGGGGAAATCTTGTAAGGCTTCGTCTGCGCCCGGTTGATGCGCATCGACTCGATAAATTCGCTGTCAATGTCGGACATATGCGACACGCGAATGCCGCCCTCGGGTTTGCCCGCCCACATTACGTCCTTGTCGTAAAAAAGCGTCAGCGACTTCCCGATGTAGTTATTCGCGTCAAGACCCCATGCTTTGACGAGCAGGCGGCGCACCCCTTTGCAGGGACGGAACGCCTTCTTGTCGCCATCAAAATAGATCGAGCATGGCTGTTCTTCGCCCGCCTTGATCCGCACTTCGTTGATGGTGATGGTGATCGGCGCTCCGACAATATCCGCAGCGTTGATCTGGTCGCTTTTCGCGATGATCGTTGAACTCATATCGTTCATGGTAAATTTCCTTAGAATGGAACTTCGGAGGCGTTCACGTCGAAGCGTTCGACAGTGACGCGGCGTTCAACCGTCCGGCAACTCGGGATCAGAACGAAAAACGCGGTTCCGGGAGATGCCTTAGCTA
>JAYTMV010000209.1:0-13501 GCA_043728175.1 Sphingomonadales bacterium | reverse complement strand
TTTTCCTCAAGCCATTCGGCCATCTTATCGGCCATCAGGCTTTCGAGCGGCTGACGGACTTCGGAGCTAACGAGTTTATCCTTGGTTTGCGAAGAGAATTTTGGATCGGGCAGCTTGACAGAAACAATCGCGGTCAAGCCTTCGCGCATGTCATCGCCGGTGAGGCTGACCTTCTCTTTCTTGAGCATACCCGATTTTTCGGCGTAGTTATTGAGCGTCCGCGTCAGCGCTGCGCGGAATGCCGCGAGATGTGTGCCGCCATCACGCTGCGGGATATTGTTGGTGAAGGGCAGGACATTTTCGTAATATGAGTCGTTCCATTCAAGCGCGACATCAATCGCAACGCCGTCTCGTTGACCACTGACAGAGATTGGATCGGGAAAGAGCGGCGTTTTGGCGCGGTCAAGATATTTGACGAAGGCTGCAATTCCGCCCTCATAATAAAGCTCGTGTTCAACATGTTCGGCGTGGCGTTCATCACGCAGGAAGATGCGGACGCCAGAATTGAGGAAGGCCAGTTCGCGGTAACGATGCTCCAGCTTTTCAAAATCAAATTCAGTAATTTTGAAGGTTTCTGGGCTTGGTAGGAAGGTAACGCGCGTGCCCTTTTTGCCGCTTGTTGGGCCAACGACCTTCAGCGGCGCGACCGCATCACCGTGGCTAAACTGCATGTAATGCTCTTGATCGTCGCGCCAGATAGTGAGGTCTAGCGTAATTGACAGAGCATTGACCACCGAGACGCCAACGCCGTGGAGACCACCCGAAACCTTATAAGCGTTGTCATCAGACGTATTTTCAAACTTCCCGCCCGCGTGAAGCTGCGTCATGATCACTTCGGCCGCTGACACGCCTTCTTCGGTATGAATGCCGGTTGGAATACCGCGCCCATTATCCTCGACCGAAACCGAGCCGTCAGGATTGAGCGTGATGACGATCCGGTCACAGTGGCCAGCAAGTGCCTCATCAATCGCGTTGTCGGATACCTCAAACACCATATGGTGCAGGCCGCTGCCATCATCGGTATCGCCGATATACATGCCAGGACGCTTGCGAACGGCATCAAGGCCTTTGAGTACTTTAATCGAGTCTGCACCATATTCGTTTGAATTGGGTGCATTTTCTTGTTGTTCAGTCATGAAAAGCCTATAGGCAATAACGGCACAAAAGCCAAGGGAAAGCGACAGTCGCAGCTTTGCATTGGGCAATCGCCTTGATAACAGGGCATAGTTTTTGGTGAGGGATTGCTGGTGCCTGAATGTTAGCTCATTTTCCTCCGGCACCCGCGCTCGAACCCTATATCCGCAGACATTATGTATTTCGCGGTGAGATGCCGCCCGATGCTGATATCCAAGATAAGATGATCGCCGAAACTGCTTTTATTCGGATTCCCTTGTGCGGCAATTGGTATGTTGAAGGTGAAACCGGTGCGTGGGAACCGGCGCGCGGGCCAAAGCTGTTCGGGGCCAATTCAAAAGGGTTTCCGTTAAGGGTTGTTGGCCCGTTTCTGATCCTTGGTTGCGGGGTTAAGCCAAGCGGCTGGAAATCGCTCTTCAACTGCTCGGCGCATCTTTACACGGATCGCATGGTTTCGCTTGAGGATATGTGGGGCGATATCGCTACTGATATGATGCGCGAGCTTGATGTTGATCAAAGCGATGAAGACATGATTGCAATCATGGATAAGGCAATCACCAAGCAGCTTGATAAAGTTGGCTTGAAACACAGCGACGCCCAAATTGAACAATTTGAAACGATTGGCCGTATTGATAGCACCATTCGGATTGACGACGCGGCAAATGACGTCGGGCTTTCGGTGCGACAGCTTGAGCGACGCAGCCTTGAGAGTCTCGGAATGACGCCGAAGACATTCCTGCGCCGTTGCCGCTTTCTTGATATGGCGATGACGATGCGTGGGTTTAGCCACCCAAGCGAAGAGGACTTGGCGGCGCTGCGTTACTTTGACCAGTCACACCTCAATCGAGAGTTCAAACGCTTTATTCAGATGACGCCAAAGACATTTCAAAATGCTTACACGCCGCTCATGACCGCTGGCTTAAAGCTCCGCAAAGAAGGTGACGAGAAGATTTTCAATCACCCACGATTCTAGCATTTTCAACGAAGAATCGCTTTGCTTCGCATCCGATAGCGGCGAATAGCTCGCGATCAGTGCCAGTCATCCATACTTGCCCGCCGCCACTTGCCAACCGCGCGAAAAGTGCAGCGCGTCTGACGCTGTCAAGATGTGCGGCCACCTCATCAAGCAGCAAGATTGGCCGTCGTCCGCTCCGCTGTGCGACTAGTTCGGCGTGTGCGAGGATGATACCGAGCAACAATGCCTTCTGCTCGCCGGTCGAACAATGTGCCGCTGGTTGCGCTTTGGCAAGATGCGTTACGATCAAATCGGCGCGGTGCGGGCCAGTAAGTGTGCGCCCAGCCGCAGCATCACGCGCGCGACCATGGGCAAGCTGCTCAATCAAAAGGCCATCGTAACGCCCGCCGTCAATCGCAAGAGTCGCCTTAGCAAAAGGGCCGTCAGGAGTTTCCGCAATCTGTTCGGATAAAAGGCCAATCAACTGCGCGCGCGCCTGTGATATTGCGCTGCCGTGGAGCGCCATCTGTTCCTCAAGTGCGGTCAACCAGTTGGGATCGGGGGGGGCGTCGCCAGCGAGGAGACGGTTGCGCTGACGCATTGCAGCATCATAGCGGCTGCTGTGGCGCGCGTGGAGAGGGTCAAGCGCCAACACCAGCCGATCAAGAAAACGCCGTCGGTCACCGGCGCTATCCGAAAAGAGGCGATCCATCGCAGGCGTCAGCCAGATCACCGACAGCCATTCGGACAGCGCGGTTGCGGCACGTGTCGCTCCGTTGATCCGCACAATCCGCCGTTCGGGCGCGCTAGCTATCGTACCAGTACCAAGCTCGATCTCACCGAGCTGCGCTGCGACACCGAATCCACCGGGGCTGCTTTGGCGCGCAATTTCGCTAAGCGCTACGCCGCGTAAACCACGCCCTGGAGTAAGCAGCGAGATCGCCTCAAGCACATTAGTTTTCCCCGCGCCATTCTCTCCAGTCAGGATATTGAATCCCGGCTCCGGCGCGATCATAGCATCGGCATAACAGCGGAAATTGGTGAGCGAGAGGCGGGTGATCGTCATTGAGCGTCAAGCCCGAAAGCTAGCCCAGTATCGCGTCCACCGTGGAGAACATGGAGGATCACAACCTGATCGTCATTAACTGAATAGAAGATTGTTGTCCGCTTCTCAAAACTGATTGACCGTAATCCGGCGAGAATTTCGTTGCGCGGTGTGCCGCGATTGGGGAATATCGTGAGGCGGTTACACGCGGCCTCAATTCGGCCCACAAAGTTATCAGCAACATCATGATCGGCGTTTGACGCAACATAATCATAGATGGACTTGAGATCGGCAAGTGCTGCGTCATCGAACCTGATGCAATAACTCACCCGTTACCCTTTACGATTTCGGCCTCTTGACGTGAGAGTACAGCATGTTCGCGGAGTCGCTTAAACGCCTCATCCATCGGTATCGTTGTTTCGGGGTGCGCGCGGACTTTCGCGGCGCGCGTGCGCAGCAGCTCGTGCAGCGCTTCCTCTTCCCGGTCAAGCGCGCGCAGGCCAGCGCGGACAACCTCGCTGATTGAGGCATAGCGGCCCGATGCGACATGGGCTTGGGCTGATTTTGCCATCCCGCCAAGCGTGACGGTCACGGGCTTGCTCGCGGGTGGTTTGGGTGAACGTGTTGCCATGCGGAGCGCTCCTGCAAATACTATGATAAAATCATATCGCTTGAGGACGGCATCGGCAAGGCTTCGGGGCACAAATAGAAATGGCGGCTGGTGTTGCCACCAGCCGCCACTATGTCGATCTCCGATTTACTCACCTTGCGGCTTTCAACCATCGCTCAGACATGGTGCAGACTTTTTCCCGAAGGAGCCAGACCTGCGCGGGCTTTATCCAAAATCGGTATCGGCTTTGGCTTGCGCCTCGGCTTCGCCACATTTCTTCCTTCACCCAGCCGATAATCGATCTTCATCCAATCTTGCGATCACATGCTCCGCCTCACCAGCGATGTTGTTGGAAACTTCCCTTTCGTTGCCGTCCGGTCACTCTCTCAACCACAATGTTAAAGTCTCATGACTCGGTGAGTCGTACCAGCGAAAAATAGAGGTCGTGCCCTGTGGATAACGAGGATAACGGGGGTGGAATCAAAGCGCCTTTTCACCAGCATTCATCTTGGCGGCGTAACCGCGCTGAACGCTTGCGGCGAGCAGGTCAAATACCGCGTCTGGATTGCTGCGACGGAGCTGCGCAATATGTGCTTCGGCACCCGTTGCGAGGATGAGCTCGCGCGTCTCACTCTCCACCGCATCCATAATCGCGGTGACGGCATCATCAACGCTCATCCCGGCTTCAATTGCAGCATCACTTTCGCCGCGCTTGCTGCCATCGGCGGAAAGCGCATTGCGTGAGACATTGGTTTTGACTGACCCTGGCGCGATCACATGTACTTTGATGCCCAAATGCGCGGTTTCGCAGCGCACAGAATCGAAATAGCCAAAGATACCGTGCTTGGCCGCGCAGTAAGCGCTGCGCATCGGGACACCCGCAATCCCCGCAACGCTTGAAATCGCAATCAGCCGCCCGGCGCCCGCAGCAACCATATGCGGCAGCACAGCTTGTGTCAGCGCAATTGGCGCAAGCAGATCAATGCCGATAATCGATTCATATACCGAAAAATCAGTATCGACCGCGAGCGAGCGCTGCGAAATCCCGGCGTTATTAACAAGACAATTAACTTGCCCAGCCCATGCAATCGCCTGCGCAACAAGTGCAGGGATAGCAGCATAATCGCGCGTATCAAATGGCAGGATCAGGCATTTGTCCTCACCGCACGCACGCGCAACGCGTTCAAGCTCAGCCACGTTGCGGCCCGATAGAATTAGCCGTGCGCCTTGTGCAGCAGCACTGCGCGCAATCCCTTCACCAATTCCTGATGATGCCCCTGTAATCCACCAGCATTCTGTATCGCGCATAATGGCCTCCCACCGCTCTTGCGTTAGGTGGCGGTTCGCGCTCGTCAAGCCTCTTCTTTGACGCGCAGCATTGCGAGTGCTGCGAGTGCCATTACAATCGCTGCAAAGAGCATTGTCCAGATCGGCTCGGTTGGGAAAAAAGTCTTGAGGATGCTGCCCATCACCGTTGCCACCAGTAACTGCGGCACGACGATAAAGACATTGAACAACCCCATATAAATGCCAAGCTTCGCCTGCGGCAGGCTTGAGGCCAGGATCGCGTATGGCATGGCAAGGATTGACGCCCAGGCAATACCGACCCCGATTTCAGAAAGGATCAGCAAATTGGGATCACGGATGAAAAGAAAGCTGAGATAGCCTGCAGCGCCTGCCAGCAGGCAGACCATATGCGTCTTCACCTTGCCAATCCGCGTGGCGAGTGGGGGAAGAAGAAACAGTGCAGCAAGTGCGGCAACGCCATTATAAATAGCGAAGAGTACGCCAACCCAATTGCCGCCCTCATTATAGGCGGCACTTGCCGGATCAGACGAACCAAAGAAATATTGCGCGACGACAGGCGTGGTATTGATCCACATGATAAACAGCGCAGACCAGCTAAAAAACTGCGCAAGCGCGAGCCTTTTCATGACATCGGGCATCCCTGAAAAATCGCCGACAATCTGACTGAGCATATTATTATCGCGACCACCCTTGGCGAGCTGGATCGCGATCATGCTGGCAATGCCATAAGCTGCGAGCAGCCCGCCAAGCAGATACACTTCTTTCTCTAGGTCAAATGCAGCGACCACAATAATCACACCAAGTCCAGCAACGATCCACGGCAGCGCACCCGCATAGGATCGTGCGGCAAGCGCACGAATACTGCTGGCGCTCTCTTCGGGCGCACCGTCAAACGCGGCCATTTCCTCTGGGCTATACTCCCGCGTTGTCAGGATCGTCCACAAAACCGACGCGAATAGCGCAATGCCGCCAAACCAAAAACTATAGCGCACGGTATCAGGAATGCCGCTTGTACCCGCCTCATTTGATACGCCCATATAATTAAGCGCAAAAGGGAAGATGGAGCCAACTACTGCGCCCGCGCCAATGAAGGCTGTCTGCAATGCATAGCCTGCCGTATGCTGATCCTTGCCCAGCATATCCCCGACAAATGCGCGGAATGGCTCCATCGAGATATTGAGCGAAGCATCCAATATCCACAGCATCATCGCGGCAAACCATAGCGCAGGTGATGCTGGCATCACGAGCAAAGCAAGGGCTGCAAGGATCGCACCCGCCAGAAAATAGGGGCGACGACGGCCAAGCCGCCCGAGCCAGGTTCGGTCGCTCATATGCCCGATGATGGGTTGCACCAGCAGACCGGTGAGCGGCGCTGCAATCCAAAGTGCGGGCAGATCATCTAGGCTGGTGCCAAGCGATTGGAATATGCGCGACATATTGGCATTTTGCAGCGCAAAGCCAATTTGAATTCCAAAGAAGCCGAACGATATGTTCCACAAGCCCCAAAAGCCCTGACGCGGCTTTTCCATGCCAAACTCTCCCAATATGCTTTTGCTCAGCGTGGCAGAGCTAGGGCTTGCGCTCAATGGGGCAGGGAGCAATGCATACGAATACTTAGGCCGCGCCGCAGGATTTGCGCACCACCAGCTTCGCTGGGAGCATCGCGGCGCTCACCTTCTCATTGCGGATTTGGCCGAGCAGCGCGTCAACCAGCGTTTCGCCTGCCAGTCGGTAATCCTGCTGAACCGTCGTAAGCGGCGGATGCGCGAGAGAGGCGGCAGGAATGTCATCAAAGCCAATCACCGCAACATCACGCGGGATCGCGCGCCCATGCGCTTCAAGCGCGCGGATCGCGCCGATGGCGATCAAATCGCTTGCGGCAAAGATCGCATCGAACGCCGCGCCGCGCGCGATCAATGCCTGCGCGGCGTCAAAGCCTGCTTGTTCAAGCGTGATCGCATCAACTTGAAGCTTTGGATCGGGCGCAATCCCCGCCACAGCCATCGCCGCGCATAGCCCTTCATAGCGCGTTCTTAGTTCGGGGTAGCGGCTGGTGGCATCACCCAGAAATGCTATATTGCGGCGACCCTGCGCGATAAGATGTTCGCCGGCCACATAGCCGCCTTGGAAGTTATCACAGCCAATCGTTGTGCCGGGTTGCCCTTCCTCAGAAAAGCCCCAGCGGACGAAATGGGTGCCTTGCTCAACCAGCGCCTCAAGCCGCGCGCGGTAAAGCTCATAGTCGCCGTAGCCGAGCAGGATGATCCCGTCGGCCTTGCGGCTATCCTCAAAATCAACATGCCAGTTGCTCGACATCTGCTGAAACGAGATTAGCAAATCATAGCCGCGTAAAGCACATGTCCGGGTGATCGATCCAAGCATTGACAGGAAAAAGGGGTTGATCATCGACTCGTCAGGCGTTGGATCTTCAAAAAATAGTAGCGCTAGGGTGTCAGTGGTCTGCCGCCGCAGGCTCGATGCGTTCTTATCAACGGTGTAGTTGAGTTGGCGCGCAATCGCCTCGATCCGCTTGCGTGTCGGTTCGCTTACAGTGGTGCTGCCGCGCAACGCGCGCGAGACGGTTGGCTGCGATACGCCAGCCAGTTGCGCAATATCAAATGATGTCGGCTTGGTTTGCATCGCCGCTTAATCCTCGCCGCGCCGCCTTTGTTGGCGGCTGCATTCCTCTGAATACGTATGCCGTCTGCTTTTGCAAGGCCAGCGTCCTGCATATAGCCGTTCAATCCGATGCCAATCGCATCAGATCAAGATTTCACAACGCAAATGGCCATCAAGGATCATTTGGATAAAGGGGATGAGAGATGAAGGGTTTCAATAACACCACGGGTTCGCGCACCTCAGTTTTTCGCGGCGCAAGCGTCGCCGCACTCAGCCTCGCGCTTTTGGCAGCTTCATTTTCGGGCACCGCATTCGCCCAAGAAGCCCCTGCTGAAGATGAGGGCGAGGAGATTATTGTCACTGGTTTCCGGGCGAGTATTGAAAATGCCATCGAAGCCAAGCGCACAACCGATTTCATCGCTGACATCATTTCGGCTGACGATATCGCAGGCCTTCCCGATGTATCGATCGCAGAGTCGCTTGCGCGGCTTCCGGGTGTTTCTTCGCAGCGTACCGGCGGTCAGGCAAGCGCGCTTAACATTCGCGGGCTGAGCCAAGATTTGGTGTCCGCGACGCTTAACGGGCGTGAACAAGTCGCCACCAGCGGAAACCGTACAATTGAGTTTGACCAATATCCGTCCGAGTTGATTTCGCAGGCAGCGGTTTACAAAACGCCTGTTGCTTCGATCATTGAAGGCGGCATCGCGGGCAAGGTGGAACTGAAGACCGTTCGTCCACTGAGCAACAAAGAGAGCTTTTCTGGGCAGGTCAATTTCCGTGGCCTCTACAATGACCGCGCGAAACAGAACCCCGATGTGAGTGACAAGGGCTACCGCGCCTCGGCTTCGGTTCAGTTGAAACTTGCCGATGATACGCTTGGCATCGCGCTCGGCTACGCAAGACTGTATCAGCCAAACGTTGCGACGCGTTTCGTTCAATTCGATTTTCCAAGCCCCGGCAATAACGGCTCACCAGTCCGCGATTTGAATGGCGACGGGACGCCTGAAATCTTTAACTTTGGCTTTGAAGGCATTCAGTTTGGTGGGCGCGAAACGCGTGATGGCGGTGTGGCCGTGGTCGAGTGGCAGCCAAGCGACCGCCTGAGGGTGCTGATCGACGGATATTACTCGCGCTTCAAATCAACCGTGAAGCGGCGTGGTTTCCGGGTGTTCGCGACGCAGAGCGGCGAAAATCAGTTTGTTAACCCGGTGATTGTCAATAATGCTGTCGTTGGCGGGCGAATTATCAATAATTTTCAAGGAGGCTTCGCAGTTGGTACTGAGCTAGTCAATCAGGACGAAGGGCGTCGTGATGAGCTCTATACGATTGGCGGGAATATTGCGTATGATGTTTCCGACAGGGTCAAGGCTGCACTGGATGTGAGCTATTCAAGTGGTGAAAGCTTCTTCAACAACAGCGGGGTAAATGTGCGCCCTTATTTCTTCGATGGGCGTGCGGGTGTAAATCGTCTTCGGCGCGCCGACGGCTCTGACACAGATCGAAATCGTGAGCTTGCACCCCCAGTAGGATCGGTCACCGTTGACTCTCAGTTAAACGGTTTGAATTTGCCGACCATTCGCAGCATCACCCAGAGCGGCGCGACATTCACTGACTTCAATGTAGGTGATGGTGCGGGCTTCTTGCTTGATGGGCAGTTCCTTGTGCCGCAGCGCGATACCGACAAACTCTTTGCCGTAGCAGGCGATATAGAATTTGATGCAGGCGATGGCTTCATCAAAACGATCAAGATCGGTGGGCGTTATACCAAGCGCGACGGTGATCGAGTCGTTACGACCTTTAACACTTTTGGTATCCCCGGCGGCCCATTAACACTGCCTGCGAGTTTAGTATCTACTAGTGGCTTCGAAGGAGGTTTCGCGCGTGCTGGCCTTCCCAATTTTGGCGTCGTTGATATCAATGGCGCGTTCAATCTTGCATTTGGAAATACCCTCGGAACGAACCAGGTGACGAGTCAGGACTTTCCAGATCTTGATTTTCCATTTGATCAGAGCTTCAAGATTGATGAAGAGACTTATACGGGTTACGGCCAAATTGATTTTTCGACTATCGCAGGATCGCTTCCTTTCCGGGGCAATGTTGGCTTACGGGTAATTCGTACCGATCAAGGTTCAACAGTCTTTGCGTCTATCCCCGGCTTAACTGATGATCGAATAACAGTAATTCGCGAAAATCGGCGCTTTGTAACCCGTGGCAAGACCTTCACCGACTTCTTGCCATCGGCCAATGCGATCCTTGAAATTACACCCAAAGATTTGCTTCGTATCAGCTATACCCAGCAGATCTCGCGGCCTCGATTTGTTGATATTAGGAGTTCGATTAGTGTTTCGACCGGCGGGGACGGCAACACAACAGGCAGTGGCGGCAATCCGCAGCTGGACCCTTTCAAAGCCGATCAATTTGATCTCAGTTATGAGCATTATTTTGGGAGGAGCGGGATTATTTCGCTTGCAGCGTTCTATAAGAACCTGCGCACGTTCGTCGTTCAAGGCAATATCCCGAATTTCAACTTTGTTGCTAATGGCGTAACCCCGCCGCCAATTGGGGGAACCAACCCACCACGTCCGGGCAATCCGATTGGCAATTTTTCGGCGCCGGTCAACGGGCAGGGTGGCTTTGTTTACGGCTTTGAATTTGGCTTCTCGAAAACCTTCGTTGAACTGCCGTCACCGTTCGATGGACTCGGGGTTGTCGTGAATTACGCTTACAGTCAGAGCGATCTCAATACGACCAGTACGACTAGCGGTCGTGCGCTCAGCCTTGATCTCGCGGGGCTTTCAAAGCACGTGCTTAACCCGACCATCTTCTATGAAAAGGCCGGATTTGGCGCGCGGGTTAGCGGCCGTTATCGTTCAAGCTTTGTCAGCCCACAAATTGGTGTGAGCGAGTTGATCATCACCAGCGCGCCTGAAACTGTTATTGATGCTCAGCTTTCATATGAGTTTCCTGAAAGCAGTGTTCTCAAGGGCCTCAAGCTTCTCGCGCAGGCTAACAATTTGACTGATGAGCCGACGCGAACATTCTTCGGTCAGCAGGCGCAAACGGGCACGATCCAGAATTTTGGGCGCACCTTCTTCCTTGGTGCGACCTATAAATTCTAATCCACTTCGGGGCCGACATATGGTTGTCGGCCCTGACTTGTTTATATGTCGGCGTGTGCGGCGCAGGATGGAGGGTGAGATGATAGTGCGTGCCACGGCACGGCGGATATTGCTTAGTGCCGCCGCTCTAATTGCTACGATTCTTCCATCGGCGCTTTCGGCGCAGAGTTTTCGGGATCGATTGCCGCAGGATGAAGTGATTTATTTCATGCTGCCCGACCGCTTTGAAAATGGTGACCCGGCCAATGATCGCGGTGGCCTAAAAGGCGATAAGTTCAAAACTGGCTTTGATCCTTCGCACAAGGGGTTTTATCACGGCGGCGATCTTAAAGGGCTGATCGCGCGGCTTGATTATATCAAGGGGCTTGGCGCGACGGCAATCTGGCTTGGGCCAATTTTCAAGAACAAACCCGTGCAGGGTGGGCCGGGTGAGGAAACCGCTGGCTATCACGGTTATTGGATCACTGATTTCACGCAAGTTGATCCCCATCTTGGCACTGAGGCCGATATGCGCGCCTTTGTTGATGCGGCGCACGCAAAGGACATGAAGGTCTATATGGACATCATCACCAATCATACTGCTGATGTGATTGGTTATAAAGAATGCCCCAATTCAAGCTGCGCCTATCGTAGCCGCGCCGATTATCCGTATCAGCGGCAGGCCGCAGGCGGCGCGGCGATCAACCCCGGCTTTCTGGGTGATCAAGTCCAAACGGCGGAGAATTTCGCCAAGCTGACCAGCCCCAATTTTGCCTACACACCGTTCGTGCCAAAGGGCGAGGCAAACGTAAAAGTCCCCGCGTGGCTCAATGATCCGATCTGGTATCACAATCGCGGCAACACCACGTTTCGCGGCGAAAACTCAACTATGGGCGATTTCGTCGGGCTTGATGATTTGATGACAGAGAACCCGCGCGTGGTTCAGGGCTTCATCGATATTTATGGTCAATGGATCGACAAATACGGCGTTGATGGTTTCCGCATTGATACCGCGCGGCATGTAAACCCTGAATTTTGGCAAGTATTCGTGCCAGCAATGGTCGCGCGTGCCAAGGCGAAGGGCATCCCCAACTTCCATGTCTTTGGTGAGGTTGCGACAAGCGATATTGACGTTGCCTTGCTCGCCAAGCACACGCGCGTGGATAAGCTGCCGACAGTGCTTGATTTCGCCTTTGCTCGCGCCGTGGCTGATACAGTCGCCGGGCCAGCAGGAACGGACACCTTCACACGGCTGTTTGACAATGATGTGCTGTATGAGGGCGGCGCTGCCACCGCGCTGCAATTGCCGACCTTCCTTGGCAATCATGATGCGGGCCGCTTTGCCCATTTTGTGCGCAAGGCCAATCCAAAGGCATCCGATGACGAAGTGTTCAAACGCGTGATCCTAGGTCATGCGATGCTGCTCACGCTACGCGGGGTGCCAACAATTTATTCAGGCGATGAACAGGGCTTTGCAGGCGACGGCAATGATCAGGACGCGCGCGAGGATATGTTCGCGTCAAAGGTCGCGAGCTATAACGACAACAAGCTTGTCGGCACCACCGCGACGACTGCGCAGAGCAATTTTGATCAGAAGCACCCGCTCTACACGGCATTGGCGAAGCTTTCTGCGCTTCGACTTGGTACTCCGGCGCTGACGCGTGGAAGACAGACCATCCGCAACTATGAGGAAAAGCCGGGTCTGTTCGCGGTTTCGCGGATTGATCCCACAAGCGGTCGAGAGGTGCTGGTCGCGTTCAACACCTCAACCACAGCGATTACGCGCAATGTTGAGGTCTCTACCTACAGCGCGAACTTCCAATCTTTGCATGGCGCGTGCGGCGCAAAAACGTCTGCGCCCGGTCGCTATTCAGTGACCATCGCGCCGCTTGATTTCATCGTCTGTGCCACCGGAGAAGCCGAGTGAGCGAAGCGAACGCGCTGCAACCAGTCGCGCAAACAGATCGTCCTTGGTGGAGGGGGGCGGTCATTTATCAAGTATATCCGCGCAGTTTTGCCGATTCCAACGGCGATGGCATTGGTGATTTGCCAGGGATCACCCAGCGACTTGAATACGTCGCTTCGCTCGGTGTTGATGCGATTTGGATTTCGCCCTTTTTCACGTCGCCGATGAAGGATTTCGGCTATGATGTCGCTGATTACTGCGGGGTTGATCCAATCTTTGGAACAATCGAGGATTTTGATGCGCTGATTGCTAAGGCGCATAATCTTGGTCTGAAACTGCTGCTTGACCAAGTGCATTCGCATACTTCGGATCAGCATCCGTGGTTCGCGGAAAGCCGTGCCAGCCGTAGCAATGCGAAATCCGATTGGTATGTTTGGGCAGATGCCAAACCCGACGGTGGCCCGCCTAATAATTGGCAATCCGTATTCGGTGGCCCGGCGTGGACATGGGACGCGCGGCGCGGCCAATATTATATGCACAACTTCTTGACGAGCCAGCCGCAGCTTAATTGCCATAGCTTCGCGGTTCAGGATGCGCTGCTTGATACGATGCGGTTCTGGCTTGATCGCGGGGTTGATGGGTTCCGTATGGATGCCGTTAATTTTGCAATGTGCGATCCACAACTGACTGATAATCCGCCAGCGCCGCCCAGTAACGGTGTGCGGACGCGACCATTTGATTTTCAGCTTCACATCCACAATCAGTCACACCCCGATATCCCCTTATTTATTGAGCGTATCCGCGCACTGACTGATCAATATGAAGG
>JAYTMV010000208.1:0-6714 GCA_043728175.1 Sphingomonadales bacterium | reverse complement strand
ATCAAATGCCCTGCGCGGTTGGTGGCGCTCATCGGCTTCCACACCACGGTAAAACCAAGCGGTTCAAGCTCGGCGCGCATCATCACCCCGACGGCCTCAACGCCTGCAAAATTCATCGTGCCGCTGTTTTGATCAACCATTTTGGCGAGCAGTGAGACCGAACGTTCAAATTCACTATCGACCACCGCCGCCATGCGCTTTTCAGGGGTTGATAGCTGTGCCTGTGCTGGTGCCGCCACCAATGATGTGGCCAATGCAGCGACCGTCAAAAAAGATTTCATTGATTGCAACATTGTTCGATAAATCCGTTCAGTTCGTGTCGACATCTAACTGCAAATTCGCTTGCATCAGGATCGCCTTCACTAACAGATAAATCGCTTTACGCGCATCTTCTATTGAAAGATTCTGGTCTTCACGCAAACGCTGCCACGCATCCACGCTGAGGGCCAGATCAAGCGTTTCAAACAAAATTGTCTGGCTTGTGAATTCTTCGGGCAAAACCGATTTGAGTCGCGATCGCATCAGCATGTTGATGCGATCAAATTCTGATCCGATTGCGGATGATTTAAGACGGCGGACTTCGGCGGCGCGTTTGAAGGGCAATGTTTCTTCGTAAGCCGAGGCGCGGCGCGATATCAACTGCTTGAGCTGATCGCGCCAATCATCACCTTCAAAAGGCGTCAGCCATTTCATGTAAGTTTGCGCAACTTGCCCAACCATTTCGCTGCGGAGCATTTCCATATCTGCAAAATGGCGAAATACGCTGCGCAAACCAATATCAGCGCGTGCGGCAACTTCTTCAGCAGTTGGTACAATTTTGCCTTCTCTTACCAAAGAAAGCATCGCTTCAACAATTTTTGCACGACTTTGTTCTGATCGGCGACGTCTGCCATCGCTCGATGCGCCCGGCGCAATTCTTGGCATAAAAAATATAACCCGTTTCGTTGTTTATAAAAACTCTTGCCCACACTTTCTAAGCTATATAGCAAATTTGAGACGTTGCAATAAATGACATTAACCCTGTCATTTGTCGTCAGTAGCCCGATTTATTTTCATACCGAATTTCAGTTATGATTTGCTCATGAAACGATCATGCGACTTGCGCAGGATGCACGCGATGGCCACAAGATGGCTCTGCAATCTAGCGTCACTATGCTGAGGAATTTATGAGCGATATTTATGATGTAATCGTGATTGGTGCGGGTGCTGCGGGTTTGACTGCTGCTGGCGGGCCGGCGATGCTTGGGCTTAAGGTTGCGCTGATCGAGGAAGGGCCGATGGGGGGCGATTGTCTCAACACCGGCTGTGTTCCTTCCAAAGCGCTGATTTCTGCGGCGGGCCGCGCGCACGAGGCGAACCGGGGTTTGCGTCTCGGGATTACGCTTGAGCGGGCCAAGGTCGATTGGATCGGGGTGCGTGATCACATTCGCCATGCCATCGCGACGATTGCCCCGGTGGATTCGCAGGAGCGGTTTGAAAGCCTCGGGGTTGAGGTGATCCGGGATCGCGCTGTCCTTATTGATGATCGCACGGTTGCGGTTGGTGGGCGGCAGTTGAAGGCGAAACGGATTGTGCTCGCCACGGGTTCGCGCCCGCGCAAGCCCGACATAGCGGGGTTGGATAGCGTGGCGTATCTGACCAATGAGACGATTTTCGATATCGATGAATTGCCGCGTCACTTGGCGATCATGGGCGGTGGGCCGATTGGCATGGAAATGGCGCAGTCGTTCCGCCGGCTTGGCGCGCAGGTGACAGTGATTGAACGGATGCGACCGTTCCCGCGCGATGATGCCGATGCGGCGGCGCTCGTGATGGCGGCACTTGAACATGAAGGTGTCGTGATCAAACAGAAAACTGAAGTGACAGCAGTCGCACAAGAGGGCGATGATATCGTCCTGACGCTGGGCGACGGCGAACAGGTCAAGGCGAGTCACTTGCTCGTCTCGGTCGGGCGGGTGCCCAATACCGAAGGGATCGGGCTTGAGGCGGCGGGCGTTGAAGTCGGCAAAGACGGCATCATTGTTGACGCGCGCAGGCGGACGACCAACAAGCGGATTTACGCGATTGGCGATTGCCGCGAAGGCCCGCGCTTTACGCATTCATCAGGCTATGATGGTTCAATTGTCGTCGCCAATATCGCGCTGGGATTGCCGAGCAAGGCCGATTTCAAGGCGCTGCCTTGGGTGACATACTCCGACCCCGAACTCGCCCAGGTCGGCCTGACCGAAGTCGCGGCGCGCGTGAAATTTGGCAATAAAGTAACAACCACGCGTGAGAATTTCAGCCACAATGACCGCGCAATTGCCGAAGGCGAAACCGAAGGCTTCCTCAAAATCGTCCGTGTTGGCAGCAAGGTTGTCGGCGCGACGGCGGTGGGCCGTCATGCGGGCGATCTGCTGCTCCCGTGGGCGCAGATGATCGTCGGCAAGGCGACGCTGTTCAGCCTGAGCGGGATGATCCTTGCCTATCCCAACCGTTCGGATATCAGCAAAGCGGTTGCCTTCAAAGCCTATGAGCCTGCGATATTCGGTGAATGGCCCAAACGCTGGGCTAGGTTTTTGGCGGGGTTGCGGCGGTAGGCGCGCTGCGACATAGCGGGAGGCATGACTTCACTCTTCTGGTTCCGCCAAGACCTTCGCCTTGCTGATCACCCTGCGCTTGTGGCCGCTGTTGTCGAGGGCGCGGTCATTCCGGTCTATGTTCTTGATGATCAAAGCCCCGGTGATCGCAGCATGGGTGGGGCTTCGCGGTGGTGGCTGCATCATAGCTTGAGTGCGCTTGATGCGAGCCTGCGCGCGCTTGGCAGCCGGTTGATCCTGCGGCGCGGCGATGCGCTTTCGGTGCTGAGTGCATTGGCACAGGAAAGCGGGGCGATGCGGATTCACGCGCTGCGTCATTTTGAGCCGTGGTGGCAGCGGGTCGAAAGCGAGCTTGCCACCGAAGTTGATCTGGTGCTCCATGACGGCAACCAGCTTGCCCCGCCCGAGGCGATCCTGACGGGCGGGGGTGGGCGGTATAAAGTGTTCACCCCGTGGTGGCGCGCGCTCGTTGCGCAGATGCCGCCGCGCAAGCCTTTGCCAGCGCCTGACGCGATTGCTGCGCCCGATAGCTGGCCTGAAAGCGATGCGCTTGAAAGCTGGAACCTGCTTCCGACTAAGCCTGATTGGGCTGGCGGTTTTGCCGATTGGACGCCGGGTGAGGAGGGTGCGCGCGAGGCTTTTCGCACCTTCTTGCCCAAAATCGCTGGCTATGACGCGGGGCGCAATCTGCCGACTGAAGCCGCGATATCCCGCCTGTCGCCGCATTTGCATTTCGGTGAAATCTCTCCGCCGACATTGTGGCATCATGCCTCAAAAGCGGCAGGCGCAAAGGCCGAACCGTTCCTGCGTGAGGTTGGCTGGCGCGATTACGCCACCAATTTGATTGATCAATTCCCTGATTATCCGACACAAAATGGCCGCGCGCAATTTGATGCGCTGCGCTGGCGTGATGGGCCAGAGGCTGACGCTGATTTCGCCGCATGGAGCAAGGGTCGCACAGGCTATCCAATCGTTGACGCGGGGATGCGCGAACTTTGGGCTACAGGTTTCATGCACAACCGGGTGCGGATGATTGCGGCGTCATTCCTGATCAAGCACCTCCTGATTGACTGGCGGCGCGGCGAGCGGTGGTTCTGGGATACGCTGTGCGATGCCGATCACGCCGCCAACGCGTCGAACTGGCAGTGGGTGGCGGGGACGGGGGTTGATGCGCCGCTCTTTTCGCGGATTATGGCACCGCTTTCGCAATCAGAGAAATTCGGCGCGGGCGATTATATCCGCCGCTGGGTGCCCGAGCTTTCGGGACTTTCTGATCCCTATGTCCATGATCCCGATGAATTTGGCCAGCGTCCGCGTGATTATCCGGCCAAGATCATCGGCCACCGTGAGGCGCGCGAACGCACGCTTTCGGCGCAAAAAGCGATGCGCGACGGTTGACCAGTTGCACGCGCGCGCACGCTGCGGCAAAGGTGAGTCCGGTTATGAATAGTCCCTCCCCCAAACGCGGATATCATATGCTCAGCGCGCGGCGCGGGCTGATCACGCGGGCAGTGTCGCGGATATTCCACCGTATTCTTGACCAGATTGATGCAGGTATCGAGGCAGGCGCACTTGAGGCGATTTTGCCCGACGGGACGTTCCGTGTGCTCGGCGGGCGGGCACCGGGGCCGCTGGTGCATGTCAATTTGAATAGCTGGCGCGCGCTCATCCGGCTTGGCCAATCGGGCTCGGTTGGATGGTATCAGGCGTGGGAGGCGGGCGAGTGGGATAGCCCCGATCCGGTGCCGCTGTTTGATCTCTTCATGCGCAACCGGGTGAGCCTTGGCAGCAGCGCGCGCGCATCGGGCTTTTCGCGGCTGATCAAGCGCGCCGCACACGCGCTGCGCCGCAACGATAGCAAGGGTGCGAAGCGCAACATCATGGCGCATTATGATCTCGGCAATGACTTTTATGAGTGCTGGCTTGATCCGACGATGAGCTATTCAAGCGCGCTGTTTGAAGACGGTGATACGCTGGAGGCGGCGCAACACCGCAAGATGGCGGCGCTGATGGCGCGGCTTGATTTGAAGCCGGGTTCGGACATTCTCGAAATCGGGTGCGGCTGGGGCCATTTCGCCAAGCATTGCGCGGAAGGCGGCCATGATGTTACCGCGATCACGCTTTCGCCGAGTCAGAAGCTTCATGCCGAAGCGGCGGCGGCGGGGATGGCACAAGCGCCCCAGTATCAGCTCCTCGACTACCGCGACGTGCACGGCGCTTATGACGCGATTGCGAGCATCGAAATGGTTGAAGCGGTTGGTCAGGCGTATTGGCCGACCTATCTTGATGTCATCGCGCGCAGCCTGAAACCCGGTGGCCGCGCGGCGATCCAGTTTATCATGATCGCCGATGATATTTTTGAACGTTATGCGCAGAGTGCTGACTTCATCCAGACCTATGTGTTTCCCGGCGGGATGCTGCTTTCGGAAAGTCGTTTCCGCGCGCTTGCCGAAGCGCGGGGTTTGCGTTGGGATGCGCCGCAGCATTTCGGGATCGACTATGCCGAGACGCTCAAATGCTGGCGCGAACGGTTTGACGCAGCGGTTGAGGCGGGTAAGCTACCCAGCGGATTTGATGCGCGCTTTATCAAGCTGTGGCGATACTATCTGATGTACTGCGAGGGCGGATTTCGCGGTGGCGGGATTGATGTGGCGCAGGTGACGCTGATCAAACAATAAGGGGAGGGATTATGCGAAGAGGAATGATGATAGCGGCGGCGGCGAGCGTGCTGGCGCTCAGCGGCTGCGATACGGTCAAACTTTATACCAATCTGCCAAAGGATCAGAATGTGCTTTTCTGGACAGTTGATCAGCGCGACAGCGCGTTTCGTGCGATGGAAAAACTCGTCAAGGTGAACGACATTGCCAAGGGCGATGCGGTTTACCCGCTGCCGCAGGGCACTCCGATTAAACTGACGCAAGACGTTGACGCGTATATTAAGGCGCAGCGCAATGCCGGGCTGATCATCATTCAGGACGGTAAAATCCGCCTCGAAAAATACGCGCTTGATTATAGCAAGGAAGGCCGCTGGACGAGTTTTTCAGTGGCGAAATCGCTGACCTCAACGATGGTCGGAGCGGCAGTGCGTGACGGCTATATCAAGAGCCTTGATGACAAAGTGACGGTGTATATGCCCGATCTCAAAGGATCGGCCTATGATGATGTCAGCGTGCGGCAGTTGCTGACGATGACGTCGGGCGTGAAATGGAATGAGGATTATACCGATCCCAAATCCGATGTTGCGCTGTTCAATCTGCATAAGGCCGAACCCGGCGTTGATGTAACCGTAAGCTACATGCGCAAGCTGCCGCGTGAGGCGCCTGCCGGAGCCAAGTGGGTTTATAAAACGGGTGAGACTAATCTGATCGGCGTCCTGGTTTCCAGCGCGACCAAGAAGACGCTTTCGGCCTATCTGTCGGAAAAGGTGTGGAAACCGTTCGGCATGGAGCAGGACGGCGCATGGATGCTTGGCAGCACGGGGCATGAAATTAGTGGCTGCTGCGTATCGGCGAGCTTGCGCGATTATGCGCGCTTTGGCCAGTTCATCCTTGGCGGCGGAATGGCGGGGGGCAAGCCCGTACTCCCCGATGATTGGCTGGCCAGTGCTACGACCAAGCAAGCCGATATTGCCCAACCGGGTCGCGGCTACGGCTATCAGTGGTGGACGAATGACGATGGCAGTTTCGCCGCCCAAGGCATTTTCGGGCAGGGGATATTCATTGACCCCAAGCGCAAACTTGTGATCGCGAGCAACGGCAATTGGCCCACCGCAACTGACCCCGAAGGCGTCGGCAAAGCGCGCGAGGCGTTTTACAAGAGCGTGCAGGACGCGGTGGACGGCGAGCGTTAAGCTCTCAAACCGCCTCATATAGCGCCGAATCGCGGTCGGCGTGGCAGTCGCAGGGGGTGGCTGAAAAAATGGCGTATTTCTCAACAAGTTGAGGCGCAATTTCATAGTTTGTCATTGCGAGCGAAGCGCGGCAATCCAGTAGCGATGGTGGGACTGGATTGCCGCACTTCGCTTGCAATGACGAATTTGATCAACTTAACCTTACCAAACGTATCACACGCTACCCTCAAACCGCTTCGAGCAGCGCCGCATCCCGGTCTGCGTGGCAGTCGCAGGGGATGGCTG
>JAYTMV010000207.1:0-3285 GCA_043728175.1 Sphingomonadales bacterium | reverse complement strand
CTCAAGCAAGTCGGCTTCGTTATGAAGGGCGGGGTTGTGGCAAAGGGGGAGTAAGTAGCGCCCCACTTGCCATCCCGCACCCCCTTGCCTAACAGTGCGGCGCGCTTGGGCCTGAGCGCGTTTCACGCCACTGCACAGGGATTTTCATGGCGCGTATAGTGATGAAATTTGGCGGCACGTCGATGGCCGGGATTGAGCGCATCCGTTCAGTCGCGGCGCGGGTGAAGCGCGAGGTTGAGGCGGGCAATCAAGTTGCAGTGGTCGTTTCCGCAATGGCGGGCGAGACTGACCGGCTGGTCGGTTTCTGCCGCGAAGCCTCCCCCTTACATGATCCACGCGAATATGATGTCGTGGTGGCAGCGGGCGAGCAAGTGACATCGGGCCTGCTTGCGATTGCGCTTCAGGCGGCGGGGGTGCGGGCGCGGAGCTGGCTTGGCTGGCAATTGCCAGTGCGCACTGATGATGCTCATGCCTCGGCACGGATTGAATCGATTGATACGCAGGCTTTGAACGTTGCGCTTGAAAGCGGCGAAGTCGCGGTGATACCCGGCTTTCAGGGGATGGACGAAGATGGCCGCGTTTCAACGCTTGGCCGGGGCGGATCAGATACGTCGGCAGTCGCGGTTGCCGCCGCGATGAAGGCTGACCGCTGCGACATTTATACCGATGTTGACGGGGTGTACACGACTGACCCCCGCATTGTGCCGCGTGCCCGCAAGCTGACCAAAGTCACTTACGAAGAAATGCTTGAGCTGGCGAGTGTGGGAGCGAAGGTACTGCAAACGCGCTCGGTTGGCCTCGCGATGAAGATGAATGTCCGCGTCCGTGTGCTCTCCTCATTCGATGATCCGGCGAGTGGGGATAATAGCGGCACGATGATTGTCGGCGATGATGAAATTGGAGAAAATGACGTGGAACGGCAACTGATCACTGGCATTGCGCATGACAAGAATGAAGCGAAGATCACGCTGACAGCGGTTCCCGATAAGCCCGGTGCAGTGGCGCATATCTTCTCCCCGCTGGCTGAGGCGAACATCAACGTGGATATGATCATTCAGAATGTGGCGCATGATACTGGCTCCACCGACGTGACCTTCACAGTGCCCGGTGCTGAGCTTGCGCGCGGGCTTGATGTGCTTGAAAAGGCCAAGGATAAGATTGGCTACACCAAACTGATGCACGATACGCGGGTGGCCAAGATTTCAGTCGTTGGCGTCGGGATGCGCAGCCATGCGGGGGTGGCGTCCACCATGTTCACTGCGCTCGCCGCGCGCGGGATCAACATTCAGGCGATCTCGACGTCGGAGATTAAGGTGTCTGTGCTGATCGATGAGGATGAAACCGAACTCGCGGTGCGTGTGCTGCATACGGCTTACGGCTTGGATGCTGTGGATGAGGCGGCCTAATCTTCGTGGCTTCGCGTCTTCGCGCGAACCTTCAACCGTTATTGATTTCGCGCGAAGACGCGAAGACGCAAAGGATGCGGTTTTAGAATGACCAAACTTAATCAATTAATGGCTCGTGGCCGCGACTTCCTTGGTTCGGACATCGCGATCATGGCAGGCGCGATGTCGTGGATCAGCGAGCGCAACCTCGTTTCGGCGATGTCAAACGCGGGTGGCTTTGGCGTGATTGCGTGCGGCGCGATGACGCCTGAACTGCTCGACGGGGAAATCACCGCGACCAAGGCGCTCGCCAAGCGGCCATTCGGCGTCAACTTGATCACAATGCACCCACAACTCGTTGATTTGATCGCGGTCTGTGCCAAGCACCGGGTTACCCATGTTGTACTCGCGGGCGGCCTCCCTCCGGCAGGCGCGCTTGAGGCAATCAAGGCGAGCGGCGCGAAGGTCATCTGCTTTGCTCCCGCGCTCAGCCTCGCCAAAAAGCTCATCCGTTCAGGCGTTGATGCGCTGGTGATTGAGGGGATGGAGGCGGGCGGCCACATCGGCCCCGTTTCAACCTCGGTACTCGCGCAGGAAATCCTCCCCGAAGTTGCTGATCAAGTCCCCGTCTTTGTCGCGGGCGGGATTGGGCGCGGCGAAATGATCGCATCCTACCTCAAACAAGGTGCTGCGGGCGTTCAGATCGGCACACGGCTGGTCTGCGCGACCGAGTGCATCGCGCACCCGGCGTTCAAGAAGGCTTTCATTCGCGGCAATGCCCGCGATGCCGTCGCCAGCATCCAGATCGATCCGCGCTTGCCCGTCATTCCAGTGCGCGCGCTCAAAAATGCGGGCACTGAAGAGTTTACCCGTAAACAAGTCGAAGTCGCACGCCTGCTTGATGAAGGCAAGGTCAACATGGGTGAGGCGCAGCTTGCGATTGAACATTTTTGGGCAGGCGCGCTGCGTCGCGCGGTTATCGATGGCGATGTTGAAAATGGTTCGATCATGGCCGGGCAATCGGTCGGCATGGTCAAGAGTGAAGAGCCAGTTGCGACGATCCTTGCGACGCTGATGGCAGAGGCTGAAAGCGCGCTCGCCGCATAGACGCCCCCCGCCCAAGCTGCTAGCGTCATAGTATGCCAACTTCTGCCAGTTCATCGCGTGAAATTCTCACTCGCCTTCATGATGTGATGGCAACGCGCGCAGGTGCTCAGGCCAAGCTTAACAATGTCGTGCAGATCGTGGGCGAGGCGCTTAAGAGCGAGGTGTGCTCGGTCTATCTGCGGCGTGAGGGCGTGCTTGAGCTTTATGCCACGCGCGGGCTCAATCAGGCGGCGGTGCATGTTACCAAGCTTGCGATGGGCGAAGGACTGGTCGGGACGATTGCCGAACAGATTTCCACGCTCAACCTTGATGAGGCGACAAGCCACCCCGATTTCGCGTTCAAGCCCGAAACCGGCGAGGAAATGTTCCACAGTTTTGCAGGCGTGCCGATTGTCCGGCGTGAAGATGCGGTTGGTGTGCTGTGCGTTCAACATGCCGAGCCGCGCCGTTATGACGAGATGGAGATCGAGGCGCTTCAGACCGTGGCAATGGTGCTGTCAGAATTGATCGCCAATGCTGGCCTGATCGATAATGCGGCGGCACGTGGATCAAAACAGGTCTCTACCGCCGCGACGCGCCTTACTGGCCTCAAGCTGGTCGAAGGCATGGCGAGCGGCTTTGCGGTTTATCATCAGCCGCGCATTACGATTGAACATACCGTTGCCGAAGATACCGAGGCTGAGCGTCACCGCGTCTACTCTGCGTTTGACAAGATGCGCGAACAGCTTGACCGCATGGCAAGCCAAGCTGAGTTCGGTGGCGACGGGGAGCACCGTGAAGTGCTCGAAATGTA
>JAYTMV010000206.1:0-7731 GCA_043728175.1 Sphingomonadales bacterium | reverse complement strand
TTGATAGCGTCTGCGCGCCTGCGTGCTGAACTTTTCGGTGCGGGCGATTCTTCATCTGTCATATTTGCTCCCGATTTGCACGAATGGCTAAATGAGGATTCGATATCACATCGACCGCAGCAGTCCAATCACCTCACGCCAATGCCGCACCGCCCGAAAAATTATACGGATCAATCCCGCGCGCGCGGTAGGCCTTGTGGGCGCGGGCGTAATGGGTTGATGCGCCGATATTCATCCGGGCGCGCGCGTTCTCAAGCGGTTCGGCGAGGAATGCTGATATGTCCTGCTTGAAGAGCGGCTCGGCGGCTTTGCCAATGCGGATCGCCTCGCGGACGGCGGCGAACACGGGGGCATCGGCCTTTACTCGCCGCCACAGCTCAAACGCGCCTGCCCAGGCCAGAAAACCGTCCGTCCAGCTATCATATTGGCTGTAAGAAAAACCAAGCGCGCACTGCTCGCCAAGCGGATCGCGGCCATAGCCTGTCAGCACATGGACAAGGTCATGCGTATCGCGTAGCCGATCATGAAACCACTGCGCCTGATCATCAAATCGCGGCCTGCCCGCCTTTGCGCTTTCGGCAACCAACCCAGCGGCGGACAGCCCTTCGGCGCGCATAAACGCAACATAGGCATGGGCGACCGACCCGGCTGGCATCGCCAACAGCCGATCATGATCATCAAGCAAGTCAGGCAGATAGGGTTCCTGCGCCATCCGCATCTGACCTTGCGAACTTTTGTAAAATGCGCGCAGCACGCGGTCATAGCCAGCGCTTGGCAGGCAATCAGTCATGTGAAAAACCTGCTCAGTGTCTTCCTTGTCGATGATAAGTTTCTGAAAATGGCCAAGCGCCTTGAACGGGCGCAGACGCGGTGCAGGGCGAAGCGGATCGTAGATCTGAGTGATGGTAATCATGATGCAATAATGGTAACTGCTTACATAAATGTCAATAGTGTTTTGCGCCCATCACACAGCCCCCATTGCTCCCCCCTCAATACATGCCTATTGTTCCTGCTATGTCCCTTGTCATCCGCACTTCGCTCGCCGAGCCTGAAACCGGCGCTGAATTCATCCCGCACCGCCCCGTTCGTCCGCCCAAGGTCGAAGGCGGCAAGCGCTTTGAGATCGTCAGCGATTATACCCCCGCAGGCGATCAGCCGACCGCGATTGCCGAACTGGTGGCGGGGATTGCGGCGCAGGAGCGTGACCAAGTGCTGCTCGGCGTAACAGGTTCGGGCAAGACCTTCACCGTGGCCAAAGTGATTGAGGCGCTCCAGCGGCCTGCGCTGATCCTTGCGCCCAATAAGATCCTTGCCGCACAGCTTTACGGCGAGTTCAAAAGCTTTTTCCCCAACAATGCGGTCGAATATTTCGTCAGTTACTATGACTATTACCAGCCAGAGGCCTATGTCGCACGGTCGGACACCTATATCGAAAAGGAATCCTCAGTAAACGAAGCGATTGACCGGATGCGCCACTCCGCCACCCGCTCACTGCTCGAACGTGATGATGTGATCATCGTGGCGTCGGTCTCGTGCCTTTACGGGATTGGCTCAGTCGAAACCTATTCGGCGATGATCTTTGACCTCAAAAAAGGCGGCACGGCTGACCAACGCGAGATTATCCGCAAGCTTGTCGCCCTCCAATATAAGCGCAACGACGCGGCCTTTGCGCGTGGCAATTTCCGCGTGCGCGGTGATAATCTTGAGATATTCCCAAGCCATTATGAGGATACCGCGTGGCGGATCAGTTTCTTTGGCGATGATATTGAGGAGATCACTGAATTTGATCCGCTGACGGGCAAGAAAATCGCCAATCTCGATTTCATCCGCATTTATGCCAACAGCCACCATGTCACCCCCGGCCCGACGCTCAAGCAAGCGATGGAAGCAATCAAACTTGAACTTGAGGTGCGCCTCAAAGAAATGGTTGGCGAGGGCAAGCTGCTTGAGGCGCAGCGGCTTGAACAGCGCACCAATTTCGATCTTGAAATGATCGCGGCAACCGGAAGCTGCGCGGGGATTGAGAATTACAGCCGCTTTCTCTCAGGACGCCTCCCCGGTGAACCGCCGCCGACGTTGTTTGAATATCTCCCCGAAAATGCCTTGCTCTTCGTTGATGAAAGCCATGTCAGCATTGGTCAGATCAACGGCATGTCACGGGGCGATCACCGCCGCAAATTGACGCTTGCTGAATATGGCTTCCGCCTGCCTAGCTGCATCGACAATCGCCCGCTACGTTTCAACGAATGGGATGCGATGCGCCCACAGACGACTTATGTCAGCGCGACGCCGGGCAATTGGGAAATGGAGCGGGTGCAGGGCGTGTTCGCCGAACAAGTGATCCGTCCCACTGGCCTCATCGATCCGCCGGTCGAAATCCGTCCGACCGAAGACCAAGTGCAGGATTGCATCAACGAATGCCGCAAGGTCGCGGGCGAGGGATACCGCACGCTCGTCACCACGCTGACCAAGCGGATGGCCGAGGATTTGACCGAATTTATGCACGAAGCGGGGCTTCGTGTGCGCTACATGCACAGCGATGTCGAAACACTTGAGCGGATTGAGCTGATCCGCGATCTTCGGCTCGGCGTTTATGATGTTCTCGTCGGCATCAACCTGCTGCGTGAGGGATTGGATATTCCCGAATGCGGGCTTGTGACGATATTGGATGCCGATAAGGAAGGCTTTCTCCGCTCTGAAACGTCACTGATCCAGACAATTGGCCGCGCCGCGCGCAACGTTGACGGCCGCGTGATCCTCTATGCCGACCGGATGACGGGCAGTATGGAACGCGCGATCCGCGAAACCGATCGGCGGCGCGAAAAGCAGGTTGCTTACAACTTAGAACACGGCATCACCCCGGCCTCAATCAAACGCAATATCGCCGATATCATCGGTGACGTCGCCAGCCGTGACCAAGTGACCATCGAAATCGAAGACGGGCCCGCGCACATGGTCGGCCACAATCTGCGCGCCTACATCGAAGACCTTGAGAAGCGGATGCGCAAAGCGGCAGGCGATCTCGAATTTGAAGAAGCAGGACGCCTCCGCGATGAAATCCGAATGCTTGAGCAAAACGAGCTCGGCATTCCCGTCGCTGGCCAAGTCGCCCCCATCATGGGCCGCAGCAATGAAGGCAAGCCGGGGACAAGGAAGGGGCGGTTTGGGCGGAGCAGCACGTTTAAGCCAAGGAAGCGGTGATGCCTCTGCTTGCATTTTTCTCCAATTTCTGCTAGCATAATTCGTAAGATTGGAGAATCATTATGGCGACGGCTACTGCACGCAATGTGGATGATCGCGATTATGCGATCATTGGCAAGATGGCCAAGGAAAATGGCCGATCCATCTCGGAAGAATTGCGAAGCTTGATCGCGGAGTCTGCGCGTAAGCGGCGGGTGCGCGAAGTGGTTGCTGACATGCGCGAATTCGCTGAGAACAATCCGCTCACGCTGCCCGACGGAATGACCTCGCTCGATCTGCTCCGCGAAGAGCGTGACAGTTGGTAATCGTTGTTGATGCCAGTCTCGCGGTCAAATGGTATCTCGCTGAGGCCAGTTCCAACGAAGCGCGGGCAGCCTTTGAACGCCATGCAGGAGACATCGTCGCCCCTGACATTGTCCTGACGGAGGTCATTGGGGCGATGGTCAGGCGAGCAAATATGAACAAGATAGAACGGGCTGCGTCCGAAGCATCAATTGCAAAATTCATTGCCCTAATCTCTGAAGGATTTGTCGCAGTGTTACAAATGTCCCCCACCCAAATGGGACGCGCAGCAAACCTCGCAATTGATCTCGGCCACCCGCTCAAGGACTGTATCTACCTCGTGCTGGCAATGGAAATGGACTGCGAACTCGTGACCTGCGACGCAAAGTTCGCCGAGAAGGCAAAGGGCGTTTGGGATAGGGTGCGGGTGTTGGGGGAGGAGGTTACTTAGTACTACTTTAGCAGCAATTATAATAAATTATCAAAATAAATTGAATTTTCAGCAAAAAACGAGAAAAGACTTTTCTGAAGGAGAGGTTTGTGGCATAGCGATTTTCATAGGAGAGTTTTCATGCAGATTGACGTCTCGTTCAGGACTTGGCAGCATCTCACCGCGTTGCTTCATGATGAGAACGATAGCCTTGATGCTGTGATTTCCAAGCTGATTGCGCGGCAAGGTCACAGCACGTCTAATACTCCAGTCGCGAGCGCTCCGTCGGGTTTGTATTTTAAGGATGCTTTCCTACCCAATGGAACGAGAATGCGTGCTACTTATCAGGGGCAGACCTTTTTCGCTGAAGTCATTGAAGGAAAATGGATCGACATTCAGACTGGCGAATTTCGAACGAGTCCATCTCAGGCTGCATCTGAAATCACGGGTACTGCAAACAACGGTTGGTTGTTTTGGAAGTTCATGAGGCCAGAAGACACGGAATGGCGGCCGTTGTTGTGGCTACGCAAAAAGTAGAATTCTGTTCGAATGACCTGCTCCTTCGCCGACCCTGAAACCGAACATGGCGAGCGCAGCCGCAAGCTGCCGTCGGAGACCGCACATGGTTAAGCCCTCCAAACTCTATGAACGCCTCGTCGCGTCCCGCACGTCAATGCGATTCCGCGATTTTCAGAAAATCCTTGAAGCATTCGGCTTCACACTCGACCGTATCAACGGCAGCCATCACAATTACAAACACCCTGCCATCCCGCGCCCACTCAGCATTCAGCCCAAGGGTAACATGGCGAAGCCATATCAAATCGATCAATTTCTTGATTTCGTGGAGGAGTATGGGCTAAAGATCATTGAATAATGGACAGGCGCTATCACATAAACCTCTTTTGGTCGCAGCGTGACGAGTGCTGGGTGGCGGATGTGCCTGATCTCAAACCATGCTCCGCTTTTGGCGACACCCCTGAAGAAGCGCTTGCCGAATCGCGAGATGCTATTGACGGCTGGATCGAGACAGCGATTGCCAATAATATGCTCGTTCCCGAACCGAGATATCGCCCTGCGATCTACGCAGCGGCATGATCATGGCGCTACGCACCTCTGACCTGCGGCATTAGCCGCAAGCAGCACGACCCAATCCCGGACAGGCTGTGAACTTGCGGCATTCGCAAGGAGAGGACGCATGTCCCCGTTCACGCCGCAAAACGCCGATTTTTGGCCACACTACCGCTGAAAGCGACCACCAATGGAAGAAAAAAGCTATCCGCATATTACGGCACCGAGTGAAACAGCATCTCAATACCACGCTCGATGGTGACTGGTTTGCGGGCAAGCGCTGGGATGCAGTCAACCCTTGGGATGCGCCCAAGGACGGCAAGCATTACTGGGGAAAGGCAAAAGCGAAGGATATGCGGAAATAGCTTCCACACCCTCCACACGCACCATTATCTCACCGCACCCCGGCCAGATACCCGTTCAACCAATCAATCAGCGCCGCTGGATCAGTCGTTGCCAGCACGGGCACCTTCGCCTTGGCGCGCGCGATGGCGGCGGGGAGATCGCTCGCTTCTAGTGCCACCTCGACCAGTCCGCGCGCGGCGAAGGCTTCGGCAATTTCGAACTGGTGATTGTCATAATGTTCACCGCGTTCAAACAGGCGCGGCATCGCAATCACGCGGCATCCTTGGCGAAGCGCTGTAATGAATGATCCAGTGCCGCCGTGGCAGATGACAATGTCAGCCTCGCGGAGCAGCGCCTGCATTTCGGCGAAGGGGAGGCTTTCGACGATCCGCAAACCGTCTGCGCCGTGTGCCCCGGCGGTTACCGCGCTGCCTTCTCCCGTTTGAAGAACGACGGACTCGCTGATTGCGCCACTGGCTTTGAGGGCGACGACGGCCTTGCTCATCCGGTCAAATGCGAGCGTCGCGCCGACAGTGGCGAGCAGCAGCGGCTGCTTTTCCGGGCGCGGCGCATCAAGCGAACGCAGCGGGTCAAACAGCAAGGCATTCGGCCAATGACTTTTCAGCGCCGCCGATTGCACAATCGTCTGCGTCGCCATCCAACGCGCCGAACGCGCAAACTTTGACGGTGCTTCAAAACGCGCGAACGAATCGATCAGGATGAATTTTGCGCCGAGGATCCGGCAGAACAGCACCGTCCAGAACATCGCGCCTGCGCCCGTACTGATCACGACATCAGGTCGTTCAGCGAATGCAACCCGCAGCGATTGGAACAGATTGACAAGTGCTGACCACAGCATCGTAATCGGTTTGCCAAGCCGCGCCTGCCCGGCGGCAAAATGGCGGACGCGGTGGACACGGTGCGACGCGGCGAGGTCGGTCGCAATCGCTGAATGCTCAGTCACAAAGGCATGGTCATGCGCTGACCAGACCGGATCCAGATCAAGCAATTGGCGCAAATGCCCCCCGCCCGAACCCGCAAGGATGAGGCGCAGGCGTTGCTTTGGTGAAGGATTGTCTGCGGCTATCGCTATCGTTTGTTCCACACGCTGCCCTTGCCGCGCTGCGCGCGCGAAATCAAACTTTTCCGAGAATGCGGCTATTTACCCTTTTTCATTTTGCGATATCGTGTGACCGTCGGTATAGCAGCGCCTTTGCGGGGCAAGGCACAGCCGAACTCGCTTTCGATATTGATTCCCGAGGAGATCCTGACATGCGTTCATTTGCCCTTCCCGCCACGGCCATCGCGCTGGCGCTTGCCCTTTCCGCCTGTGGCGGCAAAGAAGATGCCAAGCTTGAAAAGGGTCAGGTGCTGGCTACGGTCAATGGCACTGATGTGACGACCAATGAGCTCAATGCTGAACTGGTTGGTGCGCAGCTTCCCGCCGCTGGCGAACAGCGCAAGGCGATTGAGGCGCAGGCGCTGCAAGGCTTGGTTGATCGCACGATCCTTGCCGATATCGCGCGCGAACGCGGGATTGATAAATCGCCAGTGTACATCGCGCAAAAACGCCGCGCCGAAGAAAACCTGCTCGTGCAGATTTTGCAGCGTGAGATTGCCAGCAAGATTTCGCCAACCACACCGGGCGAAGCCAAAAGCTTTATGGAGAGCAACCCGCAATTATTCGCCGAGCGCAAGATTTTCCAGCTTGATCAGATTCAGTTTCAGGTGCCACAAGATCTGAACAAGCTCAAAGCCTATGAGCCGTTCAAGACGATGGAAGAAATTGCGCTGCAACTCACGCGTGATGGCCTTGCCTATCGCCGCGCACCGGGTTCGCTTGATCCAGCGGGCACCAATCCTGCGATCCTCAAGCAGCTTTTATCAAAGCCAGCAGGTGAAATTTTCATCATTCCCGCCAACGGTGCGCTGGTGGCAACGCGGATTATCGGATCAAAGCCCGAGCCACTAACCGGCCCTAAGGCTGAACAATTTGCAATGAACGCGGTTCAACAGAAGAAGATCGCCGAAGCGACCGAGAAGGATTTGGCCGAACGCATCAAAAAAGCGCGCGAGTCGGTCAAGTATCAGGAAGGCTATGCGCCGCCAAAAGCGCCAGCAGCCGCACCAGCTGCAGCGCCAACTGCGCCTGCACCGACCGGAGGATAAGGCAAGGCTGGCGCAGATCCCGTGCGTAATGCGATCCTTGCTCGGCTAAATGATCTGCGGACATCGGATGGTATGTCCGCAGTCAGCCGTTATCTTGTGTCGCTTTGGACGCGCCCTGCGCCTGCACTTGCGCCCTATCATCAACCGATTGCGCCGCTGCGCCGTGCGATAAAAAAGACTGCCGTCATAGCGCTGATCATCCTCATCGGGATGATCTACGGCCTGCTGATCTCAGT
>JAYTMV010000205.1:0-3998 GCA_043728175.1 Sphingomonadales bacterium | reverse complement strand
GCCAAGCCCACGCTGTCGGTGCAAACGATCAGCGAGCGCGCGGTGACCGTCACAGTACAACTGAGCTACATCGCGCAAGGCTTTGATTGGTCGGCAAATTATGTGGCCGAGGTCAATGAGGACGGCAAAACGCTAGACCTGTTTGCATGGGCGACGATTGCCAATGGCGGCGCGCAAAGCTTCATCGCGGCGAACACGCAGGCCGTCGCGGGGCAGCCCAATAAGGAGGCCAATCGGCCGCCTCCATCAGCCCCTGAGCCACAGCTCAATCTCCAATGCTGGCCGCTTGACATCACCAGCACCCACCCGCGCCAATATCTCTACCGGATACCGCCTCCACCGCCGCCGCCTTCGCCCATTATGCTGGAAGCACCGATGGCGATGATGTCGGACAATATCATCGTCACGGCATCGCGGGCGCGGGGTGCGCCCGTCGCGATCCAAGCGGTGCAGGAGGAGCTTGGCGATCTCAAGCTTTACCGCATTCCAGAGCCTGTCACCATCGCCGCGCAAAGCCAGAAACAAGTCGCGATGCTCCAGAAAACGGGCGTGAAGTTTGACCGGATTTACACCGCCAGCGTCGATGAATTTGGTGATGAGCCAAGCGCTGTGCCCTTCCTGCTGCGGATGAAGAATGTGAGGGATAAGGGGCTTGGCCTGCCCATGCCCGCAGGCGGCGTCGTGCTGTTTGAACCCGTTGGCGGCAATCTGCTGCTCGCGGGGCAAGACGGCGTGGCAGACCGTGCGATTGGCGACGATGTGGAATTCAAGGTCGGCAGCAGCCCCGATGTCCGCGTCGCGGTTAAACCGATCATCAACACCCCCAAAAAACGCAGCTTCCGCCTGACCCTCACCAACGCCCGCGCGGTGCCAGTAAGCGCGGAAATCCTCATCCCCTATGAACTGGCGAACACCCCCAAAGGCTTGGTACGCAAAAACGGCGGCTGGATGTGGCGAACAACTGTGCCCGCAAACGGCGAGGCGGGGCTTGGCTATGAATTGAGGGTAGGGCGGCGCTAAAAAACCCCTCTCCCCTTGAGGGAGAGGGTGGCACGAAGTGCCGGGTGAGGGGTTTGACTGAAGGAGGCTCGAAGCCTCCGAAGGCAATTTCAGCCGAAACGTTGCAAATCACGCTCGCTTACGCTTCACTCTGCATCCCCTCACCCTTCCGCCGCTCGCGCGGCTCCCTCCCTCTCCCGCGAGGGGAGAGGGGTAAACACCCCCCCCCAAAAAAACGCTGTCCTATTGTTCCTGTTATGTGCTTCACTGCGAGTCGCAATTTTACAGGAGCCTATCATGACCAAACCCGCCGCTGATTATCGCACTGATGCCCCCCGCGTTGATGGCTGGACGCCGGAGCGGCAGGCGGCGTTTTTGATGGCGCTATCGCAGACGGGGCTGGTCAGCCGCGCGTGTGAGGTGGCGGAGATGAGCGCGAGCTCGGCCTATGCGCTGCGGCGTGAACCGCGCGGGCGCGTGTTTCATCTGGGATGGCAGGCGGCGCACCTGATCGCGCGCGACAGATTAGAGGATGTGCTGCTTGAGGCGGCGATCAGCGGGATTGAAAGTGTGACTACGCGGGTTGACGGGGTGACGCGCCGACGAGTGTTAAACGGTGGGCTGTCGATGCGGGTGCTCAACCGGCTTGATCAGCGTTTGGCCGCACTTGATGATGTCGGCCTCGCCGCTGCGCGCGCTGTCGCATCGGCGTTTGAGGCGTTTATCTGCCTCGTGCTTGAAAGCGGCGATGCAGACGCGGTTGCGGCGTTTTTGGATGCGCATCCCGATCCGCTTGCGCGCCAGAATGCCCGTATTGCCGCGCCAGTGCATCACGCACCAGTGCCTCAACTTGTTGAGAAATCCGCCATTTCTGTGCGTTGTTCGGTCAGCAATTTGCCAGTCACAGGGTGGGCCGTAGGAATGGTGGCGGTGAAGCTGGGCAATGCCCCCGAAATGGTGCTCCGCAAGGCCGCGTGAGGGGGATGACTTTAGGTTGATCCGTTCGTGTCGAGCGAAGTCGAGACACCCACGCGTGCTGCACGTCCCTCGACTTCGCTCGGGACGAACGGGGATAGCTTATTCTAAACTCAATTCTTCAGCACGCACGCTTCCATCCATGCGATAATCTCGCTGCGCCGCCGTGTGTCATCTAGGATATCGGCATCAATCCCCAATTGCCAAGCCGTCGCCGCGTCACCCGGCGCACCCGCAAGCGTCAGCATCTGTCCGGTGTAACGCTCAAGTGCTGCGTCGTCGGCGAAGAAGCCTTGGCCGATCATGTCATCACCGTAGAGCGTGTAGAGTTGGGCGAGGTGGCGGAGGTCAAATTCGGGGTGATATTGCGCCGCCCATACCTGCGACTGACCGAGGGGGATGATTGCGGCTTGGATCGCGCTATGGGCGTTTGAGGCGAGTAGGGTCGCGCCTTCGGGCAGGCGGGTGACTTCGTCATAATGGATGCAGGGCGCGTCATAGCTTGCGCCCTTGCCGCTGACGAACGGGTGGGGCACGAGGGGCACGATCTTGCGGGCAAAGCCAACCTCTCGACCCTGCGGGTGGTACGCGACTTCGCCGCCCGCCGCCATCGCCGCAATTTGCAAGCCCCAGCAACTGCCGAGGATCGGGATGCCTGTTTCGCCTGCTGCTTTCACCACCGCGATTTGGTTGGTCACCGCAAAGTCTTGATCATAAGCATGGAGCGCTGAACCGCTGATCACCATGCCTTCATAATCAGTGAAGTTGCGGCCATAAGGCGTCCGCGCTTCGGGGTCGGCGGCGTGAAGGATGTCAATCTCAACGCCTGGGAAATGCGCGGTGATTGCCTCGGCATAGATACCGCTCGCGGTGCGAAGCCCCTTTGCGGTGGTGCCGTCGCGCCGCTCTCGCGGGTTGCCCTCAATGATCAGGAGGCGGGTCATGCGTTAGAAACCAAGTGCGTCGGCGACCGCCTTGTGCATGATCTTTCCGCCCATCACGTTGAGGCCGTTGGCCAAATGCGGATCAGCGGCCATCGCGCCTTCTGCCCCGTGTTTGGCGAGGCGCAGCGCGAACGGGAGCGTCGCATTGTTGAGCGCGAAGGCCGATGTCCTTGCGACCGCGCCCGGCATGTTGGCGACGCAGTAATGGATCACGCCTTCCTCAACGAACACGGGGTTATCATGCGTCGTCGCGTGGCTGGTTTCGAAGCAGCCGCCTTGGTCAATCGCGATATCAACAAGGACTGAGCCGCGCTTCATTGTGCGCAGCATTTCGCGGGTAACCAGCTTTGGCGCGGCGGCTCCCGGAACGAGGACGGCGCCGATGACCAAGTGCGCGCGCGCGACGGCGGCGGCGATTGCAGCCTTTGAGGCGTAGGCGGTTTTGATCTGGCTTGAGAAAAACATATCAAGTTCAGCAAGGCGATCATTGTTGATGTCATAGATCGTCACATCGGCGCGCATCCCGACCGCCATTTGCGCGGCGTTGACGCCCGATACGCCGCCGCCAAGGATCGCGACTCGTGCGGGCGGCACGCCGGGGACGCCGCCGAGGAGGACGCCGCGTCCGCCTTGTTCCTTCTCAAGATAATGCGCGCCAACCTGAACCGACATGCGGCCAGCGACTTCGGACATTGGCTTGAGCAGAGGGAGCGAGCCATTATTCGCGGTGACGGTTTCATAGGCGATGCACGTTGCGCCTGATTTCATGAGGCCCTTGGCTTGCTCAGGATCGGGCGCAAGGTGAAGGTAAGTGAACAGCGTGTGGCGCGCCTCAAGCATCGCGATTTCTTGTGGCTGAGGTTCTTTGACCTTAACTATCATGTCAGCCTTGGCGAAAGTATCGGCGGCGGTCGCGACGATGGTTGCGCCGGCCTCAACATAGTCGGCATCACTGAAATCAATCCCAATTCCCGCCTGCGTCTGGATGAAAACCTGATGCCCAGCGGCGGTCAGTTCAGACACTGAGGCAGGGGTTAGGCCGACACGGTATTCGTGGTTCTTGATTTCCTTGGGGACGCC
>JAYTMV010000204.1:0-9523 GCA_043728175.1 Sphingomonadales bacterium | reverse complement strand
AAACTCTTGATTTGATCAACAGAATTGGCGTAGAAACGGCTTTATTTTACCCAGATGTCGATTTTAATCATCTAGGTATAATAATAGAAAAAACCCTTTTAAATAAACATATATTTTCTGCAAAAAAGTTTCATGCGCCCTTCTTTCAAGCAGGATATGATCGTGAGATACTCCATTTGAATCATGGCTATTCACCCGCTGTCCACCGTCCGCGCGCGGCTTTGCTTGATGAAGCGGATTTTGAATGGGATATCAGCTATGTCGGAAATCCTAGCCCTTACAAGCTTCGGTGGCTCATTGATGTCGTCACCGCGTTCCCAAATAAGCGAATTAAGATTGTCGGGAATAACTGGCTGAAAATTGGAAGTGGCACGCCAATTGAGGCGTATGTCTCTAAGAATGCTGTCACAGGCGATGCGCTCGCGCATGTGATTGAATCGAGCAAGATCAACCTTGCGTTCCACTATGGGCCTGCTGGAACGCACGGCTGGCAGGACTCCGTTTCGGCCAGAACCTTTCAGATACCAGCGGCGCGTGGTTTCATGCTACATGTCGATAACCCGGAAATTCGCGATCTTTTTGCAGTGACAGACGAGATAGATGTTTTTGAAACGCCCGATGACCTTAATGCAAAAATTGCATATTATCTTGAAAACCCAATCATCCGGCAACGGATGAACCAAAAGGCCTACGAACGCTGCGTGCCTGCCTATAGCCTTGATGCGCGTGCGCGCGAGATCATCGCCCATATCGAAAATAGGCGGGCTTGGTGACGAGACGGCGGATTACCATCGCGGGGGAGTTCTGGTTTGGATCAACCGGTGCTGGGATTGCCCACGGCTTGCGCGAGCAAGGGCATATCGTATCCGAAGTCGATATGCGACATCATTTTCCGATAAGCCTCAACCCGCTGTCAAAGCTTGCATTCAAAATATCGAGCAGGCAATTTATAGCCTCTTATCAGCAGCATGTCCGCGATATTGCACGACAAAGTGACAGCGACATACTACTTACGATCAAAGGGTCATTCCTTGATCGCCATCTTTTGTCGGATATCCGCAAAATGGGGCTCTTTATCGTTAATTTTTATCCTGATGTTGCCTTTGATCATCCTGGATTGAGCGCCACTTGGCTTTCCCACTATGATTTGATCGCAACCACTAAATCTTTCCATATTGGCCATCTGACAGCAGCACTTGGTGCTGATAAAGTGGCATTCGTACCGCACGGATATTCAACATTGGCGCACAGGCCGCGTGCCATTCCAACCAACGATATCGCATTTGATTATGACATCGCTTATGTGGGCAATGCCTCGGAACATAAAGCGCGCGCGCTTACGCCGATTGCCGCTGCCTTTCCGAACAAGCGATTCTTACTGGCTGGCGCAGGTTGGGAGCAATATGCGGAGGGCACAGCGCTGCAATCATGCATCCGTCTGGGTCAAATTATCGGCGATGGTTATGCACGCACGATTGAACGAAGCCGCATCAATCTTGCGGTTCATTTCGGTCCTGCCGGACGGCAACGCTGGGAAGACGCGGTATCAACGCGCAGTTTTGAAATCCCGGCCTGCGGCGGGTTTATGCTCCATGTCGATAATGCGGAGATTCGCGGCTTATTTGATGCAGGAACTGAGATTGAACTGTTTTCCAATTCTGCCGAGGCAATCGGGAAAATTGAATATTACCTTGCACATCCTGATCAGCGCATTGCGATTGCGCAGAATGGATATCGCCGCTGTGTTCCTGCCTATAGCCTTGACGCGCGCGCCGCCGAACTGATGGATTTGATTGAGCAGCAGATGAAAACGCTTTAGCTTTAAGCCGCTTGATCAACCTCTGACGCCGCCGGCGCCCTTACCCCCGCCCGGCCGCGCCGCGCCAATTCTGCCTTCAGCGCTTCGGGCTTTGGCGCCCAGAGGAACCCAAAGCTCACTGTGCCTTCGCGCGTTTCGACGACATGGTGGAGGCGGTGCGCCTGAATAATTCGCTTCATATAGGTGCTTTTAGGAATGTAGCGATGATTGAGCCGCTTATGAACGATGATATCATGAAAGCCGACATAGATCGCGCCGTAAGCCGCCACGCCCGCGCCAATGATCGTCGCCCAGTGGCCCGTCGTCCCGCTCGTTCCCAATATGATCATCGTCGCCGATGGTACTGCAAAGATCACGAAATAAAGATCATTGCGCTCCCAAAATCCTGTGTGCGGGCCGTGATGATCGGCGTGCAGAAACCAGCCCGGCCCGTGCATCACCCAGCGGTGCATGACATAGGCAAAAAGCTCCATCCCAACGACCGTGATCAAAAACAGGGCAAGTCCGGCGATAACTAACATCCACAACATATAGAGTCTGGCTACGCCCACGTCACTACCGCGCAAACGCCAAAGTGACAAAAATATGAACAATCGCCGAACGAGATGTTCAGGATGGCGTCACGCGGGCTGCCCTACACCAATTTTCGACAGGCTGATTATCTGTTGCGTTGCCCGGGTTGCGTATCGGGCGTGTTTTTTTCATAGTCAGCCTGTCATCCTCTTCTTTGCCTGAAAGTCGCTTCGATGATTGCTCCTCGGTTCATCACAGCCGCCGCTTTGATCGCCTTAGCAGGCTGCGCAACGCCGCAAACTCAGCTTCAGCGCGGCCTGATCAATGCTGGCCTGCCCCAGACACAGTCTGCCTGCATGGCTGACCGGATGGTGGATAAACTGTCGCTGCTGCAATTGCGTCGGCTAAGTTCGCTTGGCAATTTTGAGGATGAAAAGCTGCCCGATATGTCGGTTAGCCGTTTCATGCGGAACATCCGCGCGCTCAAAGATCCCGAGATTCTGACCATCACGACGCGCGCAGCACTTGGTTGCGCCATTTCGGGTTAACCCTCCCCCCCGGCAAATGTCGGTCTTTCCAATTGCACGCATCTATGCTTTAGGCCTCTTTTATCTTTAATGATCAGACAGGCAGCGCATCCCCCATGAACATTCACGAATATCAGGCCAAGGAATTGCTCGCGAAATTCGGCGTTCCAGTTCCAGCGGGCCATGCCGCGATGAGTGTGGATGAAGCGGTTGCCGCAGCGGGCAAGCTGCCGGGGCCGCTTTATGTTGTGAAAGCACAGATTCACGCTGGCGGGCGCGGCAAGGGCAAGTTCAAGGAACTCGGCCCAGATGCAAAAGGCGGCGTCCGACTCGCCAAAACGCTTGACGAGGTGCGCGCGGCCGCAACCGATATGCTCGGCAATACGCTGGTGACGATCCAAACTGGCGCTGCTGGCAAACAGGTCAATCGGTTGTATGTGACCGACGGCGCCCAAATCGACAAAGAGTTTTACCTCGCACTCCTCGTTGACCGCGCCACCAGCCGAATCGCGGTTGTCGTCTCAACCGAAGGTGGCATGGATATTGAGGCCGTCGCGCACGACACGCCTGAAAAAATCCACACGATCACGATTGACCCGGCGACCGGGATCATGCCGCATCACGGCCGCACCGTTGCCGCAGCGCTCAATCTAACGGGCGATCTCGCCAAGCAAGCGCAGAATGTGCTCGCCAAACTGTATGATGCGTTCCTTGCTACTGACGCCTCGCAGATTGAGATTAACCCGCTCGCGGTGTGCGGTGGTGACAAACTGCTTGTGCTTGATGCGAAGGTTGGTTTCGATACCAACGCGATGTTCCGCCATAAGGATCTAGTCGAGCTCCGCGATCTGAGCGAAGAAGATGCGATGGAGATTGAAGCATCCAAGCATGACCTCGCCTACATCAAGCTCGACGGGAATATCGGCTGCATGGTCAATGGCGCTGGTCTCGCGATGGCGACAATGGATATTATCAAGCTTAACGGCGAATTTCCCGCCAACTTCCTCGATGTCGGCGGTGGCGCTGATAAGGAAAAGGTCACGGCGGCTTTTAAGATCATCCTCGGCGATCCGGCAGTGAAGGGCATCCTTGTCAACATCTTCGGCGGCATCATGAAGTGTGATATCATTGCTGACGGGATCGTCGCGGCGGCCAAGGAAGTGAACCTCTCGGTGCCGCTCGTCGTCCGGCTTGAAGGCACAAATGTTCAACAGGGCAAAGATATCCTGGCAAATTCTGGGCTGCCCATCGTGGCGGCGAATGATTTGGGCGATGCGGCCAAAAAGATTGTCGCAGAGGTGCGCAAGGCAGCGTAAGGCTTGCCAAAGATATTAGTTTTGTGCAGTGCACAGTGTAGTTTACGTAAACGTTAAGTGAAATCGCGAAAGGGAAATAGCGATGAAAATTCTCGTCCCCGTCAAACGGGTGATTGATTATAATGTCAAACCACGGGTGAAGCCTGATGGCAGCGGCGTCGATCTCGCCAATGTCAAAATGAGCATGAACCCGTTTGACGAAATCGCAGTGGAAGAAGCGATTCGTTTGCGCGAAAAGGGCGTAGCGACTGAAATTATCGCTGTTTCCATTGGCGAACAAAAGGCGCAGGAAACGCTGCGTACCGCGCTCGCCATGGGTGCAGACCGCGCGATCCTGATCGTCTCCGAAACCGAAGTTGAACCACTCGGCGTCGCCAAGCTGCTCGCCAAAGTGATGGAGGAGGAACAACCCGGCCTCGTCATCCTCGGCAAACAAGCGATTGATGATGACAGCAACCAAACCGGCCAAATGCTCGCCGCGCTCACCGGGCGTCCGCAGGGCACCTTCGCTAGCGCCGTCAGCGTTGATGGGGACAGCGTCACCGTGTCGCGCGAAGTTGATGGCGGTTCCGAAACCGTGTCGCTCAAAATGCCAGCGATCATCACCACAGACCTTCGTCTTAATGAGCCGCGCTATGCCTCGCTGCCCAACATCATGAAGGCCAAAAGCAAGCCGATGGCGCAGAAAACCCCCGCTGATTACGGCGTTGACGTGACCAAGCGCCTGACCACGCTCAAAGTGACTGAGCCACCCGTGCGCACCGCCGGGATCAAGGTTGCCGATGTTGATGCACTGGCCGCAAAACTCAAGGAAATGGGAGTAACCGCATGAGCGTCCTGATATGGGTAGAACATGATAATGCGTCGGTGAAAGACGCGACCCTCGCCGTCGTCACCGCCGCTGCCAAACTGGGTGAAGTCCACGCGCTGGTCGCGGGCAACGGCTGTGCGGGTGTGGCGGATCAAGCCGCGAAGATCGCTGGCATCGCCAAAGTGCTGATCGCCAATGACGGCGCTTATGCCAACGCGCTCGCCGAAAATGTCGCGCCACTCGTTGCTGGGCTAATGGCGGGTTATGACGCATTCCTCGCGCCTGCCACATCAAACGGCAAAAATATCGCGCCGCGCGTAGCCGCTCTGCTCGACGTGATGCAGATCAGCGACATCCTCTCGGTTGAAAGCGCAGACACCTTCACCCGCCCAATTTATGCGGGCAATGGCATTGCGACGGTTCAGTCGTCCGACGCCAAAAAGGTGATCACGGTGCGCGGCACGGCCTTCGTTAAGGCCGCATCCGAAGGCGGTTCAGCCAGCGTTGAGGCTGTGTCGGGTGCTGGCGATGCCGGGCTATCGACCTTCGTTGGTTCCGAAATCAGCAAGTCCGAACGGCCCGAACTGACCAGTGCAAAGATCATCGTCTCGGGTGGCCGCGCGCTGCAAAATAGCGAGAATTTCCACGACATCATTGAGCCACTGGCCGACAAACTCGGCGCGGGCGTCGGCGCCAGCCGCGCGGCGGTTGATGCAGGCTACGTCCCCAACGATTATCAAGTCGGCCAAACCGGCAAGATCGTCGCCCCCGAAGTCTACATCGCCGTCGGAATCTCCGGCGCGATCCAGCATCTCGCGGGCATGAAGGACAGCAAAACGATCATCGCGATCAACAAAGACGAAGATGCGCCGATTTTCCAGGTGGCGGATATCGGGCTGGTCGCCGATCTGTTTAAGGCCGTGCCGGAGTTGACGGGGAAAATTTGAAGCACAAGTGCTTGAATGAGAGGAATGACAGGACACACGGATTATAAGGATTGTTCTGCGTGATCCTCACTACATATCATGAATGTCTTCCCAGTGTTGATATAGCAGTCGCTGAAAACCCACTTTCGGTAATTATACAAATTACGGAGCTGGCCATTTCGGACGAAAGCTATGAAGTCGAAAGCCACTTTGATGTGATGGGTGAGAAGGGTTTTCACATAGTAAATTTTTGCTTCTCAGCCTTGAGCAATCACGAAGGGTTAGGAGGACAGCTAATTAGCAGGTTAGACAAACCGAACCGTATTTTGATTGAAATGAGAGCGGCAAGGTGGAACCCCAATCCACCTACACGCCAAGCCTACTGTGAAGCTGCACGTTCCATATTCAGCCCATTAATCAAGAAGTACAATCGGATTAACGGCACCCGGTTACGAATGCGCATTGAGAACACCAAGAGCAACAAGAGGCTACTATCGCCAGGGACTCAGAAGCTATTTGATCGCTTCACATTGCTTGCTAACAAGCGCTCGCTGCACCCCAGAGACTGGGAACGTTTTTATGACTTCGTTGCAGCATCACGCAAGCATCGAAGCGAGTCGGAAGTTCGCTATCTGCTTACTTCAGCAGGGTTCTCAGAACATGCAGCAGATAGATTGAGCGATATTTACTGTCACTTATGGGAATTCAAGCGATACCGTCGATAGATCAGACTTGTTTGACCCGGTAGCGAAGCAGCAAGATTGAATAATTGGATTTTCAAACTCTTTGTGATATTCAAATTTCATGACAACCCTCGAAATCACACTATCCGACGACGTTGCGCGCAAAGCGGCAGCGGCTGGGCTGCTTTCACAGGAGCAGCTTGAGGATATGTTGCGTTCACGCCTTGGCCTCAGTGACGATACCCAAGAACTGACCCCGGAAGATGTTGCCGAGGAAATCCGTATCATGCGGGCAGAGCGGCGGCGCGCAGTTGATCGTCTTTGGGATAATATGCGCCGGATGCAGTCCGTGCCTGATGACAACCCTATGTCGCCAGAAGATGTTGCCGAGGAAATCCGTGCAATGCGTGCCGAAAGGCGCAAAGCGGCTGGTCATTGAAATATTTTGTTCTTGATACAAACGTCGTCATTTCCGCAATGCTTTGGGGTGGCAGACCGTTAGCCCTGCTCAATCATGCGCAGGAACACCGGATTTTCCTCTGCACAAGCCGCGTTCTGCTCGATGAGTTTGCAAATGCGGTTGGGCGTGAGAAGCTCGCTCACCGAATCAGTCCGTCAAGAGGCGGTGTAGCAGCGCTTGTTTCAGACTATCGATCGCTGTGCCGCATTATTAATCCCGCCCCCCTGCCCGCCCCAATCGCGCCAGACCCCGATGATGATTGGGTGATTGCGACAGCGATTGCGGCGCAGGCTGACCTGATTGTTACGGGGGATAAGCCATTTTTAAGTGTCGGGGCGGTTGGATCAATCCGCATTATTACGGTTGGGGACGCTTTGGCTCTATTTTGATCCATCAGCCTTTCCTACACGCTATAATCTTGATATGTTCCAATCATGTCTCATCAATTCGCCCTGCAAAACATATCAGTCCATCTCGATCAGGCCAGTTTGGCTCAGGGTAAGTTTTCCAATATTACAGCCGTGAATAATATAGTGATTCAGTGTCAACTTCCTGAGATTTCCGGGGTTTTTGAAACCCATGAACTGCATTAAAATGGCGGGGCGACAGATCAGTAGTAGGCCCGTATCGGCCCTAAACTAATCGAATCGATTAGTTTTCTAATCGAATCGACTATGGGGCTTGATGCGTATTTCTGCGATATTGCACTCCCCTGAAGAAGCCAGAGTGAGAGTCGCTATGAACAATATCAACTCGGTCAATTTCAATACGTCGTCAAATTTCCAGTCGAATATGGGGTTCAAGAGCGGCGTAAACGCGTCATCAATGGCGTCGGAAAATCGCTTCTCCTTCGGCGGGCTTGACATAGAAAAGCTGGCTTCGGGCCTGATTGAGGCGGCCAAAACCGGGCAATTGCCCGAAGGCTTGCTGGAGGCGCTGGTATCACTCCTGTCACCTGTGGAATTGGGGCAATTGCTCGGCGAGATTGCGAAGCTGCTTAACGGCGAAACAAATGGCAATAACGCCCCCGGTGAGGGCACTCAGGGCAATGCCCCTGGCGAAACTGGTCACGGCAATGCGCCAACACCGCAAAGTGCCAACACATCACCCACGGACGGCGAAACGACTGGAAGCAATAGAGGCGTTGGCGAAACGGGTTCGAACAACAGGGCGACCGCAACACCTTCAGCGCCAACATCCGACACACGGATCACAACGCGGGCGGCTGATAGCGCCAATCTCCCCAAGGTTGAGGCGATTGCCAATGATCCTGTGGTCGCCGCCGCGATTGAAAAAGCGTGGAATGCGTCAAACCCCAACACGCCGGGCTCCAAACAGGAGCAAGGTTTCTGGGTAATGCGTGATGATAAGACGGGCGCGCTTTCAACGGTCAATTTCCCGTCAAGCGGCTCACGCGACTCACTCACACCGGGCGCAGTGCCAGCGATTGAGGGGAAGACTGCCGTGGCCTTCTTCCACACGCATCCCAATACCGTTGCTGAGGGCTATACTAACGGGCCAAGCACCGCCGATCAGAAATTTGCTGACAGGATCGGAATTCCCGGTATTATCCAATCGCATAATGGTATGTATTATTTCGACCCGGCCAAATAAGCCTCATCTCGCTTTATTGGCGGTTACTGCTCTTGGTCTGGCGGTGCCGCTATCGGCGTGTGGATCAACGGTGGGTGCCTCAAAAAATGAGGCCAAGGAGAAATCGGCAATGGAAGACGGGCGCGACAAGGCAATAGCGGCTGGCCGCGAATTTGTGAAACTGCGCTACCCCGATTTTGTTGAGGGTCGCAAAACACCGATTGCCACCGACAAAGGCGATACGTGGGAATTCACTTACCGTTTGCCCGATGATATGCTTGGCGGTGCGCCCGTCGTCATTTTCAACAAGGCCGACTTGTCAGTTAAAGAGTCTTATCGGACGCAGTAACACGCGGTTTGGTGAAACGCAGTACGGCATAGCCCGCGAGTGCGGAAAGCAGCGACCCCATCAGCACACCAATCTTCACCCCCTCGGCCTCCGCTGCGCCAGGGAAGGCAAGCCCGCCAATAAACAGGCTCATCGTAAAGCCAATCCCGCAGAGCAGCGACACGCCGTAGATATGCGCCCAGCTTGCTTCGGCGGGTTTGGCGGCAATCTTGAGCTTAACCGCGATCCAGACGCTGCCAAAAATTCCAATCTGTTTGCCAAGAAACAGCCCAAGCGCAATCGCAACCGGGAGCGTCGCAAGCGCACTGCTACCGCCAAGCATAACGCCTGCATTGGCAAAGCCGAACAGCGGAATGATCAGCCACGCCACTGGCTTATGCAGCAGATGCTCAAGCCGGTGGAGCGTTGAATCCTCAGCATCCGGCGCGGCTTTGGTCACGCGCACTGGGATCATCAGCGCCGCCAGTACGCCCGCAATCGTCGCGTGAACCCCCGACAGCAAAACCGCGAGCCACAGCAACGCAAA
>JAYTMV010000203.1:0-3241 GCA_043728175.1 Sphingomonadales bacterium | reverse complement strand
CGGTAAGGGCGAAGGCTGGGTGACGGCGGAATACGGGATGCTCCCGCGCGCGACGCACACCCGCAGCAACCGTGAGGCGGCCAAAGGCAAGCAATCGGGGCGGACGCAGGAAATTCAGCGGCTCATCGGGCGATCTTTGCGCGCTGTGGTCGATTTGAAGGCACTTGGTGAGCGGCAGATTACGCTCGACTGTGATGTAATCCAAGCCGACGGCGGCACGCGCACGGCGAGCATTTCGGGCGCATGGGTTGCGCTTCGTCTGGCGGTGGATGGCTTGCTCAAGGACGGCAAGCTCACCGTTGATCCAATCAAGCAGAAGGTCGCGGCGATTTCATGCGGGATTTACAATGGCACGCCGGTGCTTGATCTCGATTATATCGAGGATAGCAACGCTGGGGCTGACGCCAATTTCGTTCTGACCAGCGACGGCAATATTGCCGAGGCGCAGGCAACGGCTGAGGGCGAGACGTATGATGAGGAAGCGCTGCTCCGCCTGCTCCGTCTCGCGCGGATTGGCTGCACTGCGATTTTTGCGGCGCAAGATCAGGCGACAGGGCGCTGATAGGTGCGTAAGCTTACCCCCGGCAAATTGGTGATCGCGAGCCATAACGCGGGCAAGTTGCGTGAAATTCGTGCCCTGCTTGAACCGTTCGGGATAGAACCCATTTCAGCAGGCGAACTTGGCTTGCCGGAGCCTGCCGAAACCGAGGATAGTTTTGCGGGCAATGCGCTGATCAAGGCGCGCGCGAGTGCGCTTGGCTCGGGGATCGTGGCCCTCGCGGATGATAGCGGGCTGATGGTTGATGCGCTTGGCGGCGCGCCGGGGGTGTACACCGCCGATTGGGCCGAAAAGCAGCCCTATGAAGGCGGGCCGGGTCGAGACTGGTACATGGCGATGGGCAAGGTAGAGGGCAAACTCGCCGAACTTGGCGCCGAGGCCCAACGCAGCGCGCATTTCGTCTGCACGCTCGCACTTGTCTGGCCTGATGGTGAGGAAGCGGTGTTTGAGGGCCGGGTAAGTGGCGCGCTGGTTTGGCCACCGCGCGGCACTCAGGGCTTTGGCTATGATCCGGTGTTCCAGCCGCTTGGCCACAGCATCACTTTTGGCGAAATGGAACCCGCCGCCAAACACGCAATGAGCCACCGCGCCGTGGCATTTGAAAAGCTGGTTGCAGCGCTCTTCTAGTCCTAATTAGGTGTCATCGCCGCTTGGCGGGCGGGGCGCTGCTCTGCGGGTCTTGGCCAATCCAATTACCCGGCGGGCTGTAGCGACAGACCAGATATTCATCGCCTTCGCTGCGCGCGATTGCGCAGCCAACGCGTGTCGTGTTGTGCCAGATCATCTGCGTATAATGGCCAACATCACTCCATGCGCCGGTGGTTGACACCTTGGGAAATATTCCGCGACGATAATATCGCTTTTCCGAAGTCCATGCGCGCACCATATCCTCCGGGCTGTAAGCAAAGACTGTGCCCATCCAAAGGTTTTCGCCTTGAGCTGCTGTGCCCTTTGATCGTGGGGCATGTTCAAACCGGCCAGTTTGCGCAAGTTTCTGCGCCCAGCTGCGCGCGTCATTCGCCAGTGTATCGCTCCAGATAAGCGGCGCAGCGCCCACTGCCTTGCGCGCAACATTATGTGCCTCAAGCAGCCGAACACTGGTTGCAGGCGGCGCAGCGCTTGCAGCAGTCGAGGCTAGCAGCGACACGATCATAAGATATTTCGTCATCATGGTCTCCAAGCCAAAAGATGCTATGCGCGCGGCATGACCTTAGCAAATCCTTTGGCGCTTTATATCCACTGGCCGTTTTGCGTGTCAAAATGCCCTTACTGTGATTTCAACAGCCATGTCCGCGAAAGCGTTGATCAAGGGGCATGGCGCAAAGCCTTGCTGGCAGACATGGCGCATGAGGCGAGCGTTGCCGGAGGGCGTCCGCTGACTTCGATCTTCTTTGGCGGGGGTACGCCATCGCTCATGCCGCCTGAAACGGTGGCAGCGCTGATCGAAGCGGCTGAACAGCATTGGGGCTTTGCCGAAGCGATTGAAATTACGCTTGAGGCCAATCCGTCATCGGTTGAGGCCGCGCGCTTTGCCGATCTGGCGCGTGCGGGCATCAATCGGGTTTCGCTTGGGCTACAGGCGCTTGAGAATGACGCACTGCATTTTCTGGGCCGCGCGCACGATGTCGCTGAGGGGTTGGCCGCACTTGAAACCGCGCAGGCGCATTTTGCGCGGGTGAATTTTGATCTGATCTATGCCCGCCCTGGCCAGAGCGAGGCCGAATGGGAGGCTGAGCTTAGCCGCGCGCTCGGCTTTGGCACAACGCATCTCTCGCTCTATCAACTCACGATTGAGCCGGGCACGCGCTTTGCGACGCTCGTTAATCAAGGCAAATTGATACCTGCCGACCCGGATCATGGTGCACTGCTGTTTGAACTAACGGCGGCGATGACGTCGGCGGCGGGCGTTCCCGCCTATGAGGTTTCAAACCATGCACGGGTCGGCGATGAAAGCCGCCATAACCTCAGCTACTGGCGCTATGACGATTATCTCGGCATTGGCCCCGGCGCGCATGGGCGGCGCGGTGGGCTGGCAACGCTGCGCCACAAAAAGCCTGAAAATTGGATGGGCGGCGTCACGCGCAACGCCAGTGGCCTGCAAAGCGAAACGCCCTTGTTGTCGCAAGAACAAGCCAGTGAAGCGCTGCTGATGGGGCTTCGCCTTCACGCAGGCGTTGATCTTGGTCGCATTGCATCGCGCAGCGGGGTCGCGCGTGATAGCCTCGTCAAGCTCGACCGCGTGGCAAAGCTTGAAGCGCTCGGTCTGATCAACAGCAAAGGCGATCATCTCCGAGTCACCCCCGCCGGGATGCTGCTGCTCGATCATATCCTCGGCGAAATCGTCGCAGTTTAGGCTATTTCCCAAACGAACGGGGCGCTGGCGAAACAACCATAAAGCCGCCCGTTTTAATCTCCTGAACCTCCAGCATCCGTTCGGCGATCCCTGACGATGTGAACCGGAACGCGCCGTCAATCCCGCTGAACCCGCCGCTATCGAGCAATTGCGCGGTTGGGAAAGCGGTACCGACCTTCCACGCGCCCGCGATCTTATTCACGAGCAGCACTGAATCATAGCCAAGCGAAGCAAGGCGGTACGGCCCCTTGGCAAAACGCGCGCGATATTTGGTGGCAAGTTGATTGTAAAAACTATCCGAAACACTCGCAAACCATGCGCCCTGCATC
>JAYTMV010000202.1:0-5070 GCA_043728175.1 Sphingomonadales bacterium | reverse complement strand
AGCGCCGTCCCCTGCATCCGCGTGGGCCAGACGCGCGCGGCAGCAAAAGCATAAAGTGGCAGCAGAAAGCTCGTCGAATTGCCAAGCAAATTTGCATTAGCAAGTTTGGTCTCAAAAATCCCAAGATGCCACGCCGCAAGGTCAGCCGCGAACAACACCCCCGAAATCGCAAGCAACCCAATCAGCGGTTTGGGAAGCGCTTTGGCGGGCTCACCCACCATCCTTGCAATCACGAACAGCGGTATGATCGCAAGCGCAATCCGCCAGAAAGCCGAAGCCACTGGCCCGGTATCCGCCATCCGCACAAACACCGGCCCAAAGGCAAGGCACAAATTGCCGATGAGCAGCGCGGTCAGGCCAAAGCGCAGTGGCGCTTGCACGCCCCCAAGTTTTTCTTGATGTTGCGCTGCCCCCATCATCCCCATATCGAATGCAACAATCCCTAACGCAACAGGAAACCCGAATGACCAGTCTATTTGACCCGATTAAACTCGGCGCGATCAATGCGCCTAACCGCATCCTCATGGCCCCGCTGACACGCGGGCGCAGCGAGGGTGTTCACGTGCCCCTAACGGCACTCAAAGCGGAGTATTACAGCCAGCGCGCCGATGCTGGCCTCATAATCGCTGAGGCGACTGGCATCACGCAGGAAGGATCAGGCTGGCCATCAGCCCCCGGCATCTGGTCAGTGGAACAAGTGGAAGCATGGAAGCCCGTAACTGAGGCTGTGCACGAAGCGGGCGGGCGCATCATCCTTCAGCTTTGGCACATGGGGCGGCTGGTGCATTCGGATTTTCTCGGCGGTGCGGCCCCGGTATCGTCTTCGGCAACAACTGCTCCCGGATCAGCGCATACTGGCAAAGAGAAGAAGCCGTACACGCCAGCACGCGCGCTTGGCATTGATGAAATCCCGCGTGTGATCGGCGATTATGTTCATGCGTCAAAGAATGCGATGGCCGCTGGCTTCGACGGCGTTCAAATTCACAGCGCAAATGGCTATCTGATCGACCAGTTCCTGCGCGATAACGCCAACTTCCGCGACGATGCTTACGGCGGCCCAATCGAAAACCGCATTCGCTTGCTCCGCGAAGTCGCCCAAGCTGTGGCCGATACCGTCGGCGCAGACCGCACCAGCGTGCGCCTATCGCCCAACGGCGAAACCCAAGGCGTGAACGATTCAAACCCGGTTGCACTGTTCACTGCTGCTGCGAAAGCACTTCAGACCATCGGGATTGGCTTCCTCGAACTGCGTGAACAGCGCAATTACGGCGATTTTGGTAAGACTGACGTGCCGCGCGTTTCGCCCGAAATCCGCAAGGTCTTCACCAATCCGCTGGTTCTCAATCAGGAATATCGCGAGGAGAATTTCCACGATGATCTGGCAAGCGGACTTGCCGATGCAATCAGCTTTGGCCGACCTTATATCTCAAACCCCGATCTGGTGACCCGGATCGCCAAAGGCCTGCCGTGGGCAGATAATGTTATGGCAACATGGTATTCTTCTGGCCCGGTTGGCTATACCGATTATCCAGTGGCAGAAGAAGTCGTCGCGGCTTAACCGCCAAAGCGCCCCTTTAATTCAAGCAGCGCCATTGCAGCTTTGGCAGCCTCCCCGCCCTTGTCCTTTTCATCGGGACGAGCGCGGGTGAGCGCTTGGGCTTCATTCTCAACGGTCAAAATCCCGTTGCCAATCGCGATGCCGTCCATCGTCAGAGCCATGATCCCGCGCGCGCTTTCGCCCGCCACAATTTCAAAATGATAGGTTTCGCCGCGAATAACAACGCCAAGCGCAACATAGCCGTCATAGCGCCCAGCTTCCGCCGCCATCGCAATCGTGCCGGGAATTTCAAGCGCACCGGGGACGGTGATGACCTCAACCTTATGCCCCGCATCCTCAAGCGCCGCGCGCGCGCCAGCGATCAACAGATCGTTCAAATGATCATAAAAGCGCGCTTCAACGATAAGGAATTTGGCCATGATCTAGTCCTTTGAATTTAAGTCAGCGCTGTGCCGCCGATGATAGCAATCGCGCCCACCGTGACGAGCAACGCTCCGCTTATTCGCCTGCCATCCAAGCGCTCCTTGAGCAAGCCACCCCCGAGAAATAGGCTGAAAATCACACTGGTCGCACGGATTGCCGAGACCGCCCCAACCGGAGCCAGCCGGAAGGCGATGAGTGTGGGCAAAAAGGCGAAAAGCGCCATTACGCCCGAAGCAAGACCAATCCGTGCATTAGCGGCGGCGATACGCGCCAATTGTCCCTTGGCCCGGATCGCAAAGAGCAGCGGCATCGAGATACCGTCGAAAATATAGTACCAGACAAGGAAATTCAGGGGATCAGCCGCAAGGCGCATCCCCTTGGCATCCACGAGTGTGAAGGCCGTATTCAGCAGCCCCGCGAACCCAGCAGCGATCAAACCACTGCGTGAGATTCCGCGATTGAACGACAGCATAAGTATGCCAGCGCTAATGATCGCTACCCCTGCCAACGTCAAAATATCTAGTCTATCGCCCAGCCACACGATCCCAAGAAGCGTGGCGAAAATCGGGGTGATGCCCCGCGCAATCGGGTAGGCGACCGAATAGTCGCTCGCGCTGTAGCTCCAGACCAAAACCAGATAGTAGATCGTGTGAAGTACCCAACCCGCAAACAGCCACAGCCAGAGTGTGCGCTCTGGCAAACCAACCCAAAACACAAAGGGTAACGCAACGACAAGGCCGAGGAGTGACGACCAAGCCTGCACCGCAAACTTGTCGCCACCAGATTTGAGCAGTGCGTGCGCCGAGGAAGAGGCGACAGCCGAGACGCCCGCAAGCGCGAGGCCCAGCGCAACGGCACTCACAGCTAGACTTCGGGAATCGGGCGTTCACCCACAATATTGATGCCGTAGCCATCAAGCCCGACGACATTGCGGTGGGCGTTGGTAAGCAATGTCATGTCATGCACACCGAGATCAGCAAGGATTTGCGCGCCGATGCCATAAGTCCGCAAATCCATCTGCTTTGGCTTTTCACCAGCAATTTCTGCGGTCAACGCGTCAGCGTCATTGGGCATTAGTAACACGATCAAGCCAGCCCCCGCTTTACCGATTTCAACCATTGAGCGCTGTAGGATGCGCTTGCGTTCGCCCTGCTGGCCGAGCAGATCATGGAAAATTGAGATGCTGTGCATCCGCACCAGCGTCGTAGCGGCGTCAACGACCTTGCCCTTTTGGAGGACAACGTTGACCGTGCCGTCAACCTTATTCCGGTAGGTCATCGCCTTCCATTCGCCGCCATAATCGGATGTGAAAGCGCTTTCGGACGTCTTTTCGACGAGATGGTCATGGCGCATCCGGTAGGCGATCAAATCACGGATCGTCCCCATTTTGAGGCTATGCAGCCGGGCAAATGAGACAAGATCGTCCATCCGCGCCATCGTACCGTCATCCTTCATAATCTCACAGATCACGCCCGAAGGATTAAGCCCAGCAAGCCGCGAAATATCAACCGCCGCCTCAGTATGGCCAGCGCGCACCAACACGCCGCCATCGCGCGCGATCAGCGGGAAGACATGCCCCGGCGTGACGATGTCTTCCCGGCCTTTGCCTGCATCAATCGCAACCGACACGGTGCGGGCACGGTCAGCCGCACTTATCCCGGTCGTCACGCCCTCGCGCGCCTCGATTGACGTGGTGAAGGCAGTTTCATGCCGCGTGCCATTCGCCCTACTCATCAGATCAAGCCCAAGCGCCTCAACGCGCGCCTTAGTGAGCGTCAGGCAAATCAGCCCGCGCCCATGCGTCGCCATAAAATTGATCGCATCAGGAGTCGCCATTTGCGCGGGGATGATCAGATCGCCTTCATTCTCACGGTCTTCATCATCAACGAGGATGAACATCCGGCCGTTGCGTGCCTCCTCAATAATCTCCTCAATCGGCACGAGCGTCGGCGTATCATCGTTTGAGAAGAGGAACATCTCAAGCTTACGCAGCGTCTCCGCTGTTGGGTTCCAATCGCCCTCCTCAAGATCGCGGAGCGTATTGGCATGAAGCCCCGCCGCACGGGCAAGGCCGGATCGCGACATGCCACCATTAGTGACAAGATTGCGGACTTTCTGGATCAGTTCTGTGCTCATACGCAGGGTATATTCACATCAGGATGTGATCGTCAAGACGGAAAATCACATTGCGGTTAGGTTTTATCCTGTGATCATGCCTAAGTTGACACTGAATCGGTAGTTTGAAGCGGTTCTACGCGGTTCTTAGGCGACAGTGTGATGTGAAAGGCTGTTAAGCACTGCATCACTCAAACCTGGCAGAAAATTTCCAACACTAAAAGCAGATTTTCATCCGCCCCGGATCGGATCAATGCAATTTTACACAAAACAGATCAGGGCTTGTATCAGCGCGGGCTAGACTCCATAACATCATTTATGTTGCAAACCCATTTTGGAATCGGCGTATATTCAGTGCCAGAAGCGGCGCGCCTAATTGGTATGCCAAGTCAAACGCTTCGCCGTTGGGTCAGCGGATCTGATCGTCTTGAAGACAAGCAAAATCCCCTTTGGTTGGCACAATATGCTAAGTCTGATGATGATCAATATCTAGGCTTTCGCGATCTTGTGGAGGCCCGGATCGTAAAAGCCTTAAGGCTAAGCGGTATCCCGCTCCAAACCGTGCGTCGCTGCCTAGAGCGCGCTAGGGTGATAATTGGTGATGAACATCCATTTTCGACCCGCCATTTCAAAAGTGACGGAAAAACCGTCTTTCTTGAGATCGTCCAAGGCGGCGAAGAGCCGATATTGGTTGACCTTCGCCAAGGCCAGCAAGCTTTCAAGGCTATTCTAGCCCAGTCGTTGAGCGGGCTGGAATTTGGCGATGAAGTTGCTGAACGGTGGTGGTTAAATGGCAAAAAGACGATTGTTGCAGATCCAAAGCGCTCCTTTGGTCACCCGATCATTGCAAGCAACGGCATGGCTACCAATTGCGTTGCCGACGCTGTTTTGGCTGAAGGTAGTGTCGAACGAGTTGCATATCTCTACGTAATGAAAGTGTCTGAAGTCAACGATGCAGTTAAATTCGAGCAACA
>JAYTMV010000201.1:0-2188 GCA_043728175.1 Sphingomonadales bacterium | reverse complement strand
CCATATTTGGCAGCCAAGGCATCGGTGTCTTCGTTGATATAGGTCGCTTTAATCCATTGAACACGTCCGGATTCGATGGAAAAATCAAACAAGTCTTTTTCAGCAGCAGCGATAAAGGCTTCGGCCTCAGCAACGCTCGGCCCCGCTGAATCATGCGCCATCGCGGGAACAGAAATGGATGCCGCCGCAAGCGCGACAACCGAAACAAAATACTTCATCGAAAAACTCCCCAGAGCATAAATAATGCTCAGAGAGTGCGCCTCGCGCGCGCGCGCGTCAAGCCGAGCGGCGCGCCATTCGTCGAAGCAAGAGCGCCGCTAGCAGACCGACAAATGTTGTCAGGAAAGCGATCGACTTGATCGGCTGTGCCGTGGCAGCAATGCTGGCCAGCATATCGTCGCCTTTAAAGGTCATCGCCTGCACAAACTGGCAAATCGTTTCGGTATAATCGGCCACACCGACAACCATCGCCGCAGCAACAATGATCCAACCCAAACGGCGCAAAGATGGCCGCTCGGATTGCGCGAACAACCGCCCGCCGCAATACGCTCCGAACGAATAAACGCCGATATAGATAAGATCGAGCGCAATGCCGAACCGCGCCAAATCCATCACACCCGCCGCCTGCCACGCTTCCTGAATGGCATCAACGCGAAGCGCGGTCGCCGCAGATTGATGGTCTCTGATCCCCCAAGGCGACACGGCGTTGGAAAACCAGGGGTTCATCGCGATCATAATCGCAAGGATCAATAAGCCGCCGAGCCAATAGCGCCAGAAACGCTTTTCGAGCAGGTCTTCATTCATGTTTTACCCCCCAACAGAAAATCGCAAAACGCCTGCCCCAGTTCGGGCTTCACGACCGCGCTCATATGGTTGCCTGGAACCGAAATCAGCATCCCCTGCGGCAACGCCTCGGCAAGCGCGGCGGGGGAACCATTATCCTGATCGTCCTCGCCGCAAACCACCGCCACAGGCAGATCAAAGCCCTTAATCGCCTCAATAGGCGTGTCCACAAAACTATCGAGAATACGGAGCAACGCCACCGGATCACCGCCGGATGTCTTCAAAAAAGCCTCTGCCATAAACTCCGGCGAACCACGTTCGTGCTGCCCGATATTTTCCAGCACATTGCGAAAATGCCCCGCGCGTTTCCCGGTGTCGGTCAGGCCCTGTAGCCCCATGCCGGAGATCACCGCCCGCTTCGGCACGCATCCCCGCGCAAGCATCCGCGCCACCGTCCGCCCACCCAGCGAATAGCCACCAAGGTCGAAATCGGTCAGCCCCAGATGTTCGATGAGAGCAAACTGGTCGTCAGCCAAAACGTCGCGCGGATAATGTAACGGATCATGCGGCTTATCGCTATGCCCATGCGCGCGCAGGTCAGGCATGATGACGCGGAAACCAGCCTCGGCCAGCAAAGCCGCATGGCCGAATTTAATCCAGTTGGTTTCCGCATTACTGAAATAGCCGTGGAGCAGGATCAGAGGTCGGCCCTCACCCACTTCATGCCAAGCAAGCCGGATGCCATCGCTTGCCTCAATAGTTTGCGTTGTGATCATACTCGCTTCTCCAGCCCCTTTTGCTGCATCCGCCACAACGCCATCTCAATCCGGTCTTGCCCGAAAAACGGTTCGCCATCGAATACTAATGTTGGCACACCCCAATGACCGCATGCCTCCAACGCCGCTTGATTGGCGTGAATTTCGGCGTCGAGCGTGTCAGCATCGGCGATCACCTCGGCATCGATCTCCGCAAGGTTGAGCCCTGCCCGCTCCGCAGCGCCGGCTAAATGCTCACCCTCATGCCAATTCTCCGCACCGCCCCAGATCAGCATTGCGACCTCATGCGCGAAGGCCAGTCCCTTGCCGCGCCGCGCCGCCGCTTGGCCTAGGCGCGTTAAGCGAAATACGTAAGGCTGCTCGTCGGCGATTTTGCGCGTCGCCAAATTCTGGACAATGACATCGGGCCTTGGCGGGCCAAAGGGAATGCCATGAAACTGCGCCACGCGGAACATGTCGGTAAAAGTGTAGCGCATCCAATTGGGGTGGTTGCGTTCAAAAAAATCCGGCTCGCGGATCGCCAGCGGATAAACGGGGCGCAACGTGATATCCAAATCCCACTCCTCCATCATCGCCCGATAACGGCCAATGGCGAGGTAGCTATAGGGTGATCGGAACGAGAAGAAGAG
>JAYTMV010000200.1:0-3611 GCA_043728175.1 Sphingomonadales bacterium | reverse complement strand
ACGGTCAGCAACAACGCTTGCCGCCTTAAGCAAGCCAAGCTGCGTCGGCGGCAAATTGGCAAAGCGCACGAGCAGTGCGCCCTCAATCGTTGCGGGCATGTCCGCCGATTCAAGCGATGCCTTCGCTTTGCGCCATGCGCCAGGCGTGCTCAGCGCTGTCGCTGCAAAGTCCCCTGGAAGCAGTGCAATCAGCGCGCGGCAAAACATTGGATTACCCGCACTGCGCGCGTGAAGCCAATCGACAAATGGATGCTTGGCATCAAATGACCCAAGCAGCCCAACTGCGAGTTCGGCACATTCGCTGCGATCAAGATTGGCGAGCGAAAGCGAAACGAAGTTTGCCCCCGCTGCCTTGATCAGCGCCGCTGGCACGGGCTTGCGCGCGACAAAAATCATGTGAAGCTCGGTTAGCAGCCGCAATAAATCCCGCGCTAGCGCGATTGACGTATCATCAAGCCAGTGGCCATCCTCAAGTATGATTAGACGCGGTTCTTCGCCAAGAAGCGCCGCCGCCACGCCGCTGCGTAACCGCTTGGCGGTGCTCGCATCAACCTCGCCATCGGGGGTGAGGTTCGGGGCGCTCTCTCGCCCGAACAGCGATCCGACAAGTGCAACTTCGTCTTCGGTGCCGCCCGCTGCAATCACCAGTGCGGCCTGTGCTTCGCCGAGCGTAAAATTATGGTCGCGGGCATAGCGGCGCAGCAGCAACGCCATCGGTTCACGCCAAGCCGACAGCGGCGATTTCGTGCCAAGCAGGCTGGCGCGGCACACGATTGGATCAAGCTTACGACGTGAAGCCTGTTCAACTGCAAAGCCCACCAGCCGAGATTTGCCCGAACCATCATCACCGTCGATGATCATCGTGCGCGGGCGGTCTACCGCTTCGCTATCAAGGAAAATGCTGATTGCCGCCTGCTCGCGCCGCCGCCCGGCAATTTTTGAAATATCACTGACAAGAATCGCGTCGCGTTCTTCCTTGACGCCGCCGACGCCGTAGATTGCGCCGCTGTCCTCAAGCCCTTTGAGCTGGCGGGCTTCGGGAACAAAGAAATTGACTGAGGCCGCGCTGGCACCCCGCGTGATATCATCGCAGAGGATTTCATCGCGACACGCCTGCATACAGCGCGCGGCAAAGTTTACAGCGTTGCCGTACATTGTGTGGCAACTGCCATGCCCGACGTCGCCCACGCCAACCCGGACTTTGCCAGTCGCAATACCGATTGCGGTGTCGGTGCCAAGCTCAGCAAGCGCATGGCGCAGGTCAATCGCGGCAAGCACACAGCGTAGTGCAGTGCCGCCGCTGATGCTGCGCTCGCCTTCATTTTGCGCGCCTTGAATGCCGAACGCGATGACGACTGAAATGCCCTTATCATCGGCGTGAATCTTATCGATCAAACCGCCGTGCTGTTCAATCACTTGCTGGGCAACGCGCGCGAGGCGGTGAACGCGTTCAATCGAAACATGCGCCATTTCGTCGGCGGGAACGAGGCGACAGAACATCACCGTGACGAGCCGCAGTTCAGCCGTCCAAGCAATCGCGTCAATTGAAGTCGATTGCAAAGCGGTACCAATTTTTAGGGCTGGCATGTTCTCGGTGTCGCGGCGTATCAGCCACCATCCCGCACCATTGCTTTCGGCGTTGATTTGATTGGCGACGCTCTTCCAGTCTGGATCGCCGCCAATTTGGCAACAACTTGTCGGCGCCTGCGCCACGGCTTCGCCCGCTTTGAGGAGTGCGAGGCCAATCGACAGTCGTTCCCAGCGTCCGTCAAAGCCGCCGATCATTGCAAGCTGCACCGGCCCGCAAGCAATGCCGATGCGGATGGGGGTGGTCGGCTGGCCTTCGGCAGTCGCGGCTGCATAATCAAGCATGACTTGGGCTGCCGCTGCTGCTGCTGCGCGCGCTTGATCAAGCGTTTGCGTCTCATTCACGATCCAGAGCGCGTGTATCGCATCGCCGATAACATCAACGACGAGGCCACCGTGTTTTTCGGCGATTTCAGCAAGCCCGCCAAGCAACCGATCCATCGTTGCCGAGAGGATATCCGCGCCACGCACCCCGTGCCGTGCTTCAAGCGTCGCGGTGAGCGTGGTAAAGCCAGAAACGTCGGCGATGAGAACCGCCGCCGTCACCTGAACCGCTTTTAACGCGTCATCACGCGCGGCTTCGCTGCCAAGCTGTTCAAGCAAGTTGGCGGCGGCGGAGCGCGGTTCGGCAAGCATAGTCAAGGTTTTACAAGCGCTCCGCAGACGAGACAAGGATGTTGGTTTCGCATCAGAGATCATATTCCCCAAGCACGACGCTCTTATCGCCAATCATCGCGTGTGCGCACTGCACGCCTGCCATTGCCGCTGCTTCTGCGGCCCCCGCATTCAGGCCGTTGCGCGTCCAATCGCCGGTCAGGAACAGATTGTCATAGCCTGATTCATCGGCGCGCAGCCGCTTGGTCGTGCTGCCAGGAACTGACATGACATAGAGATCGGAAGGATTGATATTCGCGCGCCAATATTGGCTGTCAAAGCGTGCTTCACCACTGCCGTTCTTGGGATCGTGGAGCCGCGCATAGTCAAACCCGGTTACGCTGCCGATTGGCGTCGCGCGCGGCCAGAGTGAGGCGGCGTTGGCCTTGAGCCAGATTTTGGCGTGCTTGCCAAGCAGGCTGTGCGCCTGATCATCGCGCGGAATATCTGGCGGCAATTGCCCGCAGAAATAGGCGATTGAGGCGGGGCGATGCTCGCCGCGCCACGGCTCACGTGAAAGCAGATGCGTCATATCCGCCCACGTGCTGAACGGCTCAACCATCGCGGTCAGCGTCCGTCCCGGTGACGGACAGCCAAGATCTTCAGTCGTGCGATCAAACCATAGTTGCAGCGCAAGCGTCGGGCAGGTTTTGACAGCGTCAAGCATCGCGCTCCAGCGCGGCTTTTGATCGGCCAAGTCCGAACAGATCGTATGGAGCGCCCCAACCGCTATGCCGAGGATGATCTCATCAAAATCCTCGCCGCGTTTTAGGATATGATTGGGCGCAGGGGGCGCTGCCTCACGCGCATATTCATAGTCAGTGCCGCGTAAGTTTTCATCGCCCTTCAGTTGATCCCACAGCGGCTCTTCGGGCCAGCCCTCAAGCGGGACATCCCATCCCTCAGCAGGCACATCAATCAACGGGTGGTAGTGGCCGTCATTGAACTCTGCCTGTTTGAGGATTTCGATGCTGTTAATCTTGGTCTTGTCAGCATCGGGGCGCAGCGCGATCACGCGATTGAAAAATTCAAACTTCACCCCGCGTTTAAGCAGCGCGAGATAGACGGGTGCGATCACGACATCGCCCATTGCGCCGCGCATTTCCCAAAAGAAATGCCCGCGATATTCAAGCGCAAGCTTAAGCAGCCCGCGCATACCAGTGCCTGCAGCGATTGCACGGCTGTTAGGATCGCCGTTCACATAGCCAAAGACATAATCATAGCAGGATCGCACTGGTGCCCAATCAATTAACGCCTGCGCGCGTTTGTAGGGATCATCCTCATCCTTATAATCGCGCGCGATCACAACCGCATGACGGTAAAGCCAGCCGCTGAGTTCCTCATCATCAATTGAGTTCCAGCCTTTTTCA
>JAYTMV010000199.1:0-5546 GCA_043728175.1 Sphingomonadales bacterium | reverse complement strand
ACGGCTTCAAGCCAAGGCAGGCGATCTTCTTCCTGCAAACTCAACTCGCGATCTGTATCTGTCATCGCTCACATCTCCTCGGCGGCTGTCACCCCCATGATTGACAGCCCATTAGCAATAACTTGCCCTATCGCTTCTGCCAATGATAGACGTGAGACGGTTAACGTTGCATTATTAACCACCATTATACGTCTATCTGGTCTATCGTTACCAACATTGTAGTAAGTATGGAATGCTGCTGCGAGATCGGCAAGGTAGAATGCAATGCGATGCGGCTCGTGCGTCGTTGCCGCTGACTCGACAATCCGAGGAAATTGCGAAGCAATTTTAACCAATTCCAAATCTTCCGAATCAAGCATAGAAAAATCTGGCTTACCCGCAATTTGATTTGCGTCTATCATACGCCTCAGACTGCAAATTCGGGCATGGGCGTATTGGACGTAGAAAACTGGATTGTCTTTTGACGCTTCAACGACCTTAGCAAAGTCAAAGTCCATCTGTGTATCTGACTTGCGCGTAAGCATGGTGAAGCGAACAACATCTTTTGTTACCTCATTCACAACATCAGCCAGCGTAACAAAGTTTCCTGCTCTCTTTGACATCTTAATTGGCTCACCGCCACGCAACAGCCGCACTATGTTGACAAGCTTAACATCAAACGGCTTCTTGCCTTCCGTCAGCGCAGCGACCGCCGCGCGAATTCGTTTGACCGTGCCCGCATGATCGGCGCCCCAAATATCAATTAGCATGTCGGCCTTTTCGGCCTTCTGATAATGATAGGCCATGTCCGCGCCGAAGTAAGTCCAGCTCCCATCGGACTTTCTGATCGGACGATCTTGATCATCGCCGAATTGGGTCGAACGGAACAACGGCAGCGTGACAGGCTCCCAATCGGGATCAACCTCACCCTTAGGGGCTTCAAGCTGACCATCATAGACGAGGTCGCGCGCGCGTAGGAACGCCTCGGCGGCCTCCGGCTTCTTCTCTGCATGAAGTGTAGACTCAGACGAGAATTTTTGATCAGCGATACCCAGCAACTTTAGGTCAGATTTTATCAAATCTGTCATTGCCCCGACGGCTCGAGTCCGAAAGAAGATGAGCCATTCCGTTTCAGGTTTGCCTAAAAATTTATCACCAAATGATCGTTTGAGATTCTCCGCAACGGGGATCAAATAATTGCCAGGATAAAATCCTTCAGGGATTTCCCCAATGTCTTCGCCGTGCGCTTCCCGATAACGCAAATACACCGAGCGCGCGAGCGTATCGACCTGACTACCTGCGTCATTGACATAATATTCACGAGTGACATTGTAACCGACATATTCAAGTAAATTCGCAAGCGCATCGCCAACCACCGCGCCCCGGCAATGCCCCATGTGCATTGGCCCGGTTGGATTGGCCGACACATATTCAACGTTGACGCGCGTCCCCGCGCCAATGGTTGACTTGCCATACTCACCCTTAGCCGCAAGGATCGTCGCCAGCTCGCCGCGCCAGCACTCATCGGTCAGCCGCAGGTTGATAAATCCCGGCCCGGCAACCGACACCTCCGCCACGTCCGCGATCATTTCGAGCTTAGGCACAAGCAAAGCCGCCAGCGCGCGCGGGTTTGTCCCCGCGCCCTTGGCCAGCACCATTGCAGCGTTAGTTGAAAGATCACCGTGGCTAACATCGCGCGGTGGCTCAACCGTAATCCCGCGCCGATCAAGCCCGCGCACCAAGGCGCCCTCACCCTCAAGCGCATCAAGCGCGGCATTCAGGTCAGCAGCAAAACGGGCATAGAGAGTCACGTCAAAATCCAGTCAGTTCGTTAGAGCGTGCGCTTTAGCCGATGCAAAGGGCATATCGCAACTTTGCTGATTGCTATAATCCCTGCTGGGGCTGAGCCTGTCGAAGCCTTGGCTTACTAAAAACACTATTGGTTTCGGCTGCTCATTTTGGAAAACATTGCCAAAAGCACTGATACCGTCTCCTCAAATACGCCACGCACTTTCCTTTTCTCCGGTGTGTCATTGACTTCGACGTAGTTGATCGGTGACAGATCCCCTTTTGATAACAGGGTGAGTGCAGACTGCATCGGCAGGTGATAAACACTAACAGCATCAAAGCGGATCAAGCCTGCTCCAGCTCCCCCCTGCACTTGCCCTACTTCGATTGCACTTAACAAAATTTGTGCAGCTCGTGGAACAGCTTGCTGATCTAAAGCCATGTGAATCACTGGCCGACTTGAAACAGCTTCAGCATGTTTCGCCATAGCCGATGTTGGTGTTACCTGCCGAAACCCCATACGCTCGAGCACAGCCTTCGATTTTTTCGACGTTTCATAAAGCTCTGAAACACATCTAGAACCCGGCTGGGTCAGCATGGAATAAATTGATCGAAAAGCGATTGAAATATCGGCAAACCCTTTTCCTCGATAATCAGGATGCCATACACTGGAACCTAATTCGATATTCACATACCCCTCATCATCATAATCATAAAAAGCCCCAGTGCCTACAACACAGTTGTGTTTGAAATCCACAAATACATACAAACTCCGGCTCTCTATCGAAGCCAATATATCAGCCATTGGCCTGACATCTACATTTTCCTCGCCATATTTCTCCCACAGGTCGCGTATTGAAATTATATCTTCGATGGTTGCTGGTCGCATAACCACCATCGGGCGCATCGGCTCGATTGGCATGACATCTCCTTCTCTATGAACTTTCTGGCAAGTAAAATCACCTTCAGAGAACATGAAATTCTGCCTTGGAAATTATTTCTAGTCAAGTTAAATTTCTCAGTAAAAAAATATTTTTTGTATTGACATATCATTCCACATCGCCTAGACCAGAAAGGTGATCGGCCTCACTTTCCTTGAGGGCGGAGCTTTGTTTTTTATTGGGGTTTATAATGAATAATTTAGAGCCGAGTCTTACGCAGGATCAGGTTAACTGCTTCTTCGATAATCAGATGGGTAGCTCAAAATTGGAAAGTGAGAAATTTGAAGAATGCGAAGAAACTTTAGAGTTTCTGCGTGAAGCGAACAAATTAGTATTACGCAATATGCTGTCTGGCTATAATCCGAACGAAGCTGGTGTTTTTTCGGTACTTGTTCAGCGTATTGTTGACGTGCAAGGTGATTTAGCCACTTTGGCCGGAATGCTTGGAGTATCTGTCAGTACCATTCATCGTTGGAAATCTGGTAACTCAACTCCACACCCATTAATGCGAGCAGCGATTAAAGAACACTTGCAGCAGCAAATCGTTCGAAATCAACCAAATTAGGGATATAATCGGTCTGATGCGGTCGAAAGTCGCAAATTTAGCGCTCTAGCCCAGCACTCCGTCATGCAGCCGCACGACACGGTCGAGCTTTGCTGCGATCCGCTCATTATGCGTCGCGATCAGCGCCGCGCTGCCCTCATTCCGCACGAGCGTGAGAAATTCGGCAAGCACGATGTCAGCGGTGGCCTCATCCAAATTGCCGGTGGGTTCGTCAGCAAGGATCAGCGGCGGGCGGTTGGCCAGTGCGCGGGCGACCGCAACGCGCTGCTGCTCGCCGCCTGAAAGCTGGCTTGGTCGGTGATCAAGCCGCTGTGACAGGCCAAGCGCGCCGAGCAACTCGCTGGCACGCGTCGTTGCCGCCTCCGTCGTCGCACCGTGGATGAGTTGGGGCAGGATGACATTCTCTATCGCTGAAAAATCAGGAAGGAGGTGGTGGAATTGGTAGACGAACCCAAGGCAATCTCGCCGCAGCCGTGTTCGCCCATCATTATCGAGGGCGGCGGCCTCCTCACCCTTGATCCGGATTGATCCGGTAAAACCGCCCTCTAGCAGGCCAACCGCCTGAAGCAGCGTCGATTTGCCTGACCCTGACGGCCCCAACAGCCCAACAATTTCACCCGCGCCCACGGTCAAATTGACCCCGCGCAGCACTTCGATGGTGAGTTCGCCTTGGGTGAAACTGCGGCGCACATCAGTCAGCGTCACCGTATCATTCATAACGCAGCACCTGCACTGGATCAGTGCTCGCGGCCTTAAACGCGGGATACAGCGTCGCAAGCACAGTCAAAACAATCGCCATAATGACCACCGCCATTACCTCAACCGGATCGGTCTTGGCGGGAAGCTCTGTCAAGAAACGGATCGACGGATCCCACAGATTTTGCCCGGTGAGAAATTGCACGCCGTTGACCACCGATTGCCTGAAAAACAGGATCGTAAAGCCAAGCAATACCCCCGCCATGATGCCAAGCGTACCAATAGTAACCCCAACAGTCATGAAAATGCGGATCAGGCTCGCGCGCGACGCGCCCATTGTGCGCACAATCGCAATATCGCGCGTTTTGGCGCGGACAAGCATGATCAGTGATGACAATATATTGAACGTCGCGACAAGGATGATCAGCGATAGGACGACAAACGACACCACCCTGTCCACCGCGAGCGCCTCAAACAGCGAGGCATTCATGCTCCGCCAATCCGACACGACCGCACGGTTGCCAACCTTGGCGGCAAGCGGCGCGAGGATCGGGCCGACCTTGTCAGCGTCCACTGTATCCACTTCGATCATTCCGATCGCGTCGCCGAGCAACAGCAAGGTCTGCGCATCCTGCATCGGCATGATCACGAACGCCTTGTCATAATCATAAACACCAATTTCGAAGATCGCCGCCACGCGGTAGCTGACGATACGCGGCACTGATCCGAACGGGGTTGCCTGGCCATCAGGGTTGAGCAGGCTGATATTGCCGCCCACTTGCGCACCAAGCGATTCTGCAAGCCGCGCTCCAATCGCGACGTTGCCGCTACCCGCCGTCAATTCATCAAGATTGCCCGAAAGCACTTTGCTGCGGATCGTTGGATTCACCCGAATATCGGAGACCAGCATCCCGCGCGCCAGCACGCCCTCTACGCGCCCCTGATAACTCGCCATCAGCGGCTGTTCGATCAGCGGGGTTGCGCTGGTGACGCCCTTTGTTGCCTTGGCCTGCGCCATGATGTCACGCCAATCGGTCAGCCTGCCGCCGTAGCCTTGCACCACCGCATGGCCGTTAAGACCAACGATTTTATCAAATAGTTCGGCGCGAAATCCGTTCATCACGCTCATCACCACAATGAGCGCAGCAACGCCGAGCATCACGGCAAACAGGCTGATCCCGGCAACGAGGAAGATGAAGCCCTCACCGCGCCCCGGCAACAAATAGCGTGTCGCGATCATGCGCTCATAGCGGGATAAAATCATCGCTCTGGCCCTAGTCACTCACCACGAATCTGGCAAGCACTGTGCCGTCCGCCATGTATCGGCACGGCGTGTGCCTAAAGTGTTGCGGAATCAGCACAGTGCATCAACATTCGAAACCGTAACGGCAATCACCCGATGACAAAGCCACCGCCAGCGGATATGCAATTTTTGTTACAAAGCGAACCGAGGTTCTGGGAGTATCGTCTCCAATATTGGCATATCAATAATGCTGGATTGTTGAGACAAATGGGGGGCTGACGTTTTTCGTCACGCAGGTGGTCGGATTGGAAACAATCCGGCCACTTCCGTTTTT
>JAYTMV010000198.1:0-1809 GCA_043728175.1 Sphingomonadales bacterium | reverse complement strand
AGATTTTCTTCGACTGTTGGATCAGGATGATGATTAGGGAAGGTTCCGTCGATGGCGGTGAAGAGCAAGTGATGCTCACCGGGCAAAATAGCGGTGAGCTTTTCGATAACGCGACCAGCGGCACCGTTCCCGGCGTCCCAACCAATGCGGAAATGCCCGCCGTCAAAACCTTGGGCGAGGCGGGCGACATAGGCGTCCTCAATGTCAACGTCGCGGATGCTGCCCGACCCGCTCTCCCAATCGCCAGCGGCGGCCATGCGCCCAAGATTCTGTATGTCTTCGCCGTAAAAGGGCGCGTGACCAAATACCATCTTGAAGCCGTTATAGTCGGCGGGGTTGTGGCTGCCGGTTATCTGTATGCCGCCGTCTACGCCTTCAAGTATATATTCAGCATAATATAGCATCGGCGTCGGGCCGAGGCCGACGCGGACCACATCAACACCGCTGGCGATCAGCCCCGTGATCAGCGCAGATTCCATCATTGGCGATGATATTCGCCCGTCATAACCAACCGCGACGGTTGAGCCGCCGCTGCGTTTGATCAGCGTACCAAAGGTGCGGCCAATCGCCTGTGCGTCTTCAACGCCAAGCGTTTTGCCAACAATGCCGCGAATGTCATATTCGCGGAGCGCGACGGGATTGAATGTGTGGGACATGACTGGCCTTATATGTTTAATGAATGCGGCGCGCGTAATCCTAACGCGGCTAGCGGGGAAGGGTTCCAAGCAGCGTATCACGCGCTTGATTGACGCGTGCGGCGAGTTCGGCACTGCCGCCTGCATCGGGGTGAACTTTGGCAATCAGGCGTCGGTGTGCGGCGAGGATCGTTTCGGCGTCAGCGTCGGGATCAACCTCAAGCAAGCGTGCGGCTTCATAGCGCGACATGCCAGCGCCTGATGAAAGCATCCGTTTGCCGAAATAAACCACCGCAATAACAACCGCGATCAGGAGGAGTAGCTTGGTCATCCGAATTCCAATTCCGCTTGCGCGCTTTCGCGCTCGGGCAGCGCAAACCCGGCAATCATTTCGCGTAATTCCTGCCGCGCCGCAATATGGCTGATCCCGATGCCGCCGATGGCTTCAACATCAAGCAAGGTCAATCCTTTGGGGAAGAGTTCGCGGTAGATCACCCGCTCACCAAGTCCGGATATCGTGCGAAAGCCAACGCGCTTCGAAAGCTCGTCAAGCGCCTTGCCAACGCGGCGCATATTATTCGCCTCAATATGCTGGAGGCGATTGCGCAGCACGACCCAATCAACCGAGGCTCCGTCGCTCTGCGCACGCACTTTGCGCAAATCCCAGATCAATTCAGCATAAAAGCTTGGTTTTTTGACGCGGAAGGTTTCGGCGTCGACCTGCCCGATGAGGTCAAGATCAACGAAGCTGTCGTTGATCGGGGTGACGATGGTATCAGCCTTCGAGATCGCGGCGCGTGATACCGGATCATCGCGGCCCGGCGTATCAATCACGATGAAATCAGCGCCGCGCCCAATCCGTGCGATTTCCTGATCAAGGCCCGCAGGCGTCAGCAATCCAAGCGTGACGTGTACTGGTGAGGGAAGATCAATCTTGCGCCGCCGCGCGGTTGCCTCACGATTATCGAGATAGCGAGTGAGCGTTTTCTGACGCGTGTCAAGGTCAATCGCGGCCACTGAATAACCCGTCGCGGCAAGCGCAACGGCGGTATGCACCGCTGTCGTCGATTTACCAGTTCCGCCCTTTTCATTGGCAAAAACGATATAATGCGTCTTCCCATCGACCATAAACGCGCGCAAACCCCCTTGATTATTTGCGACCCTCCCGGCATCG
>JAYTMV010000197.1:0-6147 GCA_043728175.1 Sphingomonadales bacterium | reverse complement strand
CTTGATCGTATCAGATTACGCAGCGGCCTATCCCAAGCGCTGGTTGGCAACTGCGAACCGCCTGATCCCGCCCAATGTTTTTCCGTTTGCGCATAACGGCTTGGCGGCGAAATATGCGGTATTGAGTGAGGCCGACTTTGCCGAATTGACTAAGCGCGAAGCGAATACGGTATCGGTTTGGGCACGTTTTGCTCAGCCTACGCGGCTGGTCTGGGTGGCCGACAATGCTGCGCGCGAGGCAGCGGTTTCGGCTGTCTCTGGCAGTGGCCCAACACTGTTTTCACTGGCAATGCCGCTGGTTGATGGCAACGATCCTGTTGCCATCTGGCGCGCGGGCTTTGCGCAAACGTACCGCGCCGAACTGCGGGCGGAGCGGACGGATCGGTCTGGTTCAATCGTTGATTCTGATGAGGCGCGCTACCGCCAATTTGGCCAAGCGTTGCTTGATGGCGGCGTTACTGGTTTTGCTGACCGTCCAACTGCCGAGCGCAGATGGTCGCAGCTACAGCGCAGCGGCAAGCGCGCCAGTGTCGCGCGCCTCGCCAAAGCAAGCCTGACATTTGCGGGCGGCATTGATTATCTCGCGTGGAAGATCAATCGTCATGCCGGGACGCAGATAGAGATTAAGCCGTGGCAGCGCCGCTGGCCCTTGCTCGGTGCGATTACGCTATTGCCACGGCTCCTTCGCCAAGGGGCAGTGCGTTAGGAAATAGCCCCAGATAACTGTCCCGCTGCCTTGAACGCCGCGAGGATAGTATCAATCTGTTCCGCACTGTGTTCCGCGCAGAGCGAGCAACGCAGCAGGAACATGCCATTAGGCGTAGCGGGTGGACGCGCGACATTTACATACACGCCCATTTCGAGCAGCGCCTGCCATGTCACCACCGCCTGCTGCTGATTGGGGAGCATGACCGCGATGATTGCGGACTGGCAGGTTTCGGTGCCGAGTGTATAACCCATTTCACGCAGGCCGCTGTGCATTTTGCGCGCACTCTCCCACAAATGCGCGCGTTTGTTGTGTGCGTGCATCAGCTTGCGAATAGATGTGGCGGCCGTCGCAACCACGCTTGGCGGGAGCGAAGCGGTGAAAATATAAGGGCGGCAGACGAAGCGTAGCACTTCAAACTTGGGATGGTTTGAAACTACAAACCCGCCAACGGTGCCGACGCTTTTTGAGAAAGTGCCGACGATGAAATCAACCTTTCCCTCAAGTCCAAGCTCTTCATACACGCCGCGACCATTGGGGCCGAAAAAGCCCATGCTGTGTGCTTCATCAGACATGATCATCGCGCCGTGCTTTTTGGCAACGGCGACCATTTCCACCAGCGGCGCAACATCGCCAACCATTGAATAGACGCCTTCAAGGATCACGAGTTTCTGCGCCTCAGCCGGAATACGTCCAAGCCGCCTGTCCAAATCTTCAACTGAATTATGGCGGAAACGGACGATTTCAGCGTTGCCCATCGCGCAGCCATCATAGATTGAGGCGTGGCTATCGGCATCAAGCACGATATATTCGCCTTTGCCCGCAATCGCTGACACAAAGCCAAGATTGGCCTGATAGCCAGTTGAAAAAACCATCGCGCCGGTCGTGCCGTAAAATTCGCGCAGCGCTTGTTCAACGTCCATGTGATCTTTGTAGGTGCCGTTGAGGACGCGGCTGCCGTTGGTGCCCGAGCCAAATGCATCAAGCGCGTCTTTGCCCGCTTGGATCACATCGGGATCAAACGTCATCCCCATATAATTATAGGTGCCGACGAGGATGGTTTCTTTGCCCTTGATCACCGCGACGGTTGGGGATTTGATTTGATCCATCACGATGCTGAATGGATCACGCACACCCGTATGTGCGAGCGCTTCACGCTCGGCGATTATGCTATCAAACTTGGAAAATAAGTCGATCATTTGGTGAGCAGCTTGGCCACCGCGTCAACAAGTTCGCCAACGCTTTCAATTTCGGCCTGCATATTCATCGTGATCATGATGTCAAATTCATCCTCAATCGCGGCGACGAAATCCATCACGGTCAGGCTGTCCCATTCAAGATCGCCCTGAAATGTCGTAGTTTCGGTGAGGTCAGCACCCTTTTTGTTGAACGGCGCAATCTGCGCCACAACGGCTTCATATATTTCGCTTCGGTTTGTCATGCGATTTTCCATAGTTAACGGCGGCCCTAATGCCAAGCGATTGCGGCGTAAACGCGGCAAAGATCAAGACGGCCCTTTGCAATTTGCAAAATGTCATGCAATTGTAACAGTGATTTAGGGGGACAGTGATGGCCGATAATCAACCCGAAGATAACCGTTCGTTTTCAATCAATGCAATCCACTTGGTGCGCACCACGCAGCAGGTTAATGTCAGCCTGTCACAAATGGCCGATCAAAAGGCGAGCATATTGATGGGCGCGACCTTTGTGGTTTTCACCATCGGCGTCGGGCAAGCCGCGCGACAAGCGCTCTCAGCACCTTTGATCATTCTGATTGCCTTCTCCTTCCTCTCCGCATTGCTTGCGGTTTTTGCAATCATGCCCTCAGTCACGCCCACCAAGAATGGCGGCAACAATATTTTGTTCTTTGGTGTTTTTAGCAGGATGACTGAAGCAGAATATACCGACGAGGTGATGGCCAACCTTCACGATGATGAACATATTTATCGCACGATGCTGCGCGATGTATATCAAAACGGCTTGGTGCTTCAGAATAAGAAATATAAATTTCTAAGCTACGCCTACCGCGCGTTTCTCGCAGGATTGATACTGACGCTGATTAGCCTGATTTTAAGTCAGTTTGGGTTGTTATAACCACCCCGCCGTGCGGTAGGCTTTTGCTGTTTCGTTAAGTCCTGTCGCTGTTTCGACGCGCGGTGCCCAGATATCGGCTGGCACGCGGGCGGTGTCATTTATCACCCAATCGGGGTGACAGAAATAAGCGGCGCGATCTGCCGTGAGCTTTGCACTGTTCCCGCGCATCAATCGGTCAAGTTTTGCACCAAGGCTGACGAGCGCGCGCGGCATCGATAGTGCGGTGATATGTTTGCCAACGGCCTCACCAATGGCGCGACCAAATTCAATATGGCTCCAACCGCCAACATGACCATCATCTGCGTCGTAAATCTTGCCCGCCGTTTCGAGCCTGTGAACAAGAGCGAGCAGCAACCGCGCCAAATCGCTGACCTCAATCACCGACAGTCTCCCAGCCGGTGGCAGCAAAACAAACCCGCGCTGCGCCATTTTGAACAGATCAAGCATGTCTTTATCGCCGGGGCCGTAGATTGCGGGCGGGCGCACCATCGTCCAATCCAGTCCGCTCTTTGCAACCACGCTTTCGGCTTCCGCCTTTGACCAGCCATAATTCGATAGGCCGGGTTCGCGCGCCGAAAGCGAGGAAACATGGATCAAACGGCGAGCGCCTCCAGCCTGTGCAGCCTCAATGATTGCGCGAGTACCGTCAATATTGCCTTTGGCAAAGCCTGCACGGTCTGCGGCGTTAACAATGCCCGCAACGTGGATCACTGCGTCGCTCCCACGCACCAACTCTGCAAGTGATGCAGGGTCTTCAAGCGACCCATTGATCCAGTCCAGTCCGTCTGTTGAAACTTGGGGTGATCGCGTCAGCGCGCGCACATGCCACCCACCCTCAAGCGCCAGCCGCACCAGCGTTTGCCCGACAAAGCCGGTTGCTCCGGTGATTGCCAGCGTCCCTTGGCTCATAGCATGACCAAATGATCGCGGTGGATGAGCGCGGCGCGCGGCGCGTAACCGAGGATCGCTTCGACCCCGTCGCTACGGATGCCAGCAATCCGCGCGGCGTCTGCGCTGTCATATTCGCTCAAACCCCGCGCGATGGCCACGCCTTCTGACACTACATCAACCACATCGCCGCGTTTGAATTTGCCCTCAACGCCTGTTGCGCCCGCTGCGAGCAGGCTTGCGCCTTTGCCCAGCGCGCGCGCGGCTCCGGTATCAATGATGACGCGCCCTTTAACGGTTAAACGCCCGGCAAGCCACGCCTTGCGCGCGCTGCTCGCTTTGTCGGCCACAAACAATGTGCCGCATTCATCGCGGGCCAGTCGCGCCAATGGATGCGGGGTCAGCCCTGAAACGATGATGAGGTCAGCCCCGGCAGCGTTTGCGATCCGTGCAGCCTCAATCTTTGACGCCATACCGCCCGAACCCATCCCCGATGAGGTTGACCCTTTTGCCATCGCCGCGATCTTCGCCGTAATCGCCTCGACCCGTGCAATCCTTGTCGCGGTGGAGTCAGTGGACGGGTCTGACGTGTATAATCCGTCCACATCAGAGAGCAGGATCACGCACTGCGCGCGCGCTGCCTGCGCAATCCGTGCGGCAAGTCGATCATTATCGCCGAAGCGAATTTCAGTTGTCGCGACGGAGTCATTCTCATTGATCACGGGTACAACGCCGAGGCTCAGCAGCCGATCAAGCGTCGCCGCTGCGTTCAAATAGCGCCGCCGATCCTCAAGATCATCAAGCGTGACGAGGATTTGCGCAGCAGTTATGCCTTGTTGCCCAAGCAATTCGGCCCAACACTGCGATAATGCGATTTGCCCTGTCGCAGCGGCGGCCTGCGCATCTTCAAGGCTTGCGCGCCCACCTTTTGGCAGACCGAGCCGCCGTGCGCCAAGCGCAATTGCGCCTGAAGAGACGATGACAATCTCTTGACCCTGCGCACGCCGCTCGGCGATATCGGCAATGAGCGTTTCAAGCCATGCGCGGCGGACTTCGCCTGACGGATCAACGAGCAGCGACGATCCAACTTTGACGATGACGCGGGCCATGTCTAAATCGGTGACCACGACTTTTCTTCCAGCGCAGCGGCGGCCGCGCCGCTTTCGATGCCAATCGCTTCAAGCAATCGGTCAAGCACTGCCTCCACCCCGTCCCCGCCCGCACCTGAAAGCGGCATCACTTCAGCCTTTGAGGCGCGTTTGAGTTTTGCTGCGAGCTTTTTGACCTCAGTGGGTTCAAGCGCATCAATCTTGTTGAGGCCGATGACTTCGGCCTTGTCGGTCAGCCCACCGCCATAAGCTTCAATCTCACGCCGCACTGTGCGCCACGCGCCGACGGGATCATCGCCAGTCGCATCGACCAGATGGAGCAGCACACGGCACCGCTCGATATGGCCAAGAAAACGGTCACCAACGCCAGCGCCGTCAGCCGCCCCTTCGATCAGGCCGGGAATATCCGCAAGGACGAATTCGCGGCCCGAATGGCTGACCACACCGAGTTGCGGGCGCAGTGTGGTAAAGGGATAATCACCCACTTTCGCATTTGCGTTACTCACCGCATTGATGAAGGTTGATTTGCCCGCATTGGGCAGCCCGAGCAAGCCAGCATCGGCAAGCAGTTTTAGCCGCAGCCAGACGTACATTTCCTCGCCCGGCCAACCCGTGCCGTGCTGGCGCGGCGCGCGGTTGGTTGAGGTTTTGTAGCTCATGTTGCCGCGTCCGCCGTCGCCGCCGCGCAAGAAAATTTTCTGGACGCCCGCTTCGGTGAAATCGGCAAGGACATGCTCTTTATCATCCGAAATGATCTGCGTGCCAACGGGAACGCGGATCACGAGATCATCACCGCCGCCGCCTGTCCGGTTACGGCCAGCGCCACCCTTGCCGCGCGGCGCGCGGAAATGCTGAGTATAACGGAAATCGATGAGCGTATTGAGGCCGGGCACGGCTTCAAAGATGATATCGCCACCCTTGCCGCCATTGCCGCCATCAGGGCCGCCATATTCGACGAATTTTTCACGGCGAAAGCTGACGGCGCCTTGGCCGCCATCGCCCGATTTGATAAAAACTTTGGCTTGATCAAGAAAATGCATGGCGCGGCCTTAGTGAGTGATGGCCAAAAACGCGAGTCTCTTATCCGTGGGGTATGCCTGCCTGATCAAGCGATGCCAGCATTACGCGCAGCGCAATATCGCGTGCGCGCTCACGCGGCAGGCCAAGCGCCTTGGCCAGCGGCGCGCCGAGCAGCGCATCACCAAGCGCCATCAGGACAAGCGTGAGCGAATCGTCATGAAGCATTCGATCTTCATGCCCGTCAATCGCGAGATCATCGACGAGATTATGGATCGTCTCAACAATCGGATTGAGCGCATCCTCATTGCCCGAAAGGATCATCCAGCCCGC
>JAYTMV010000196.1:0-4500 GCA_043728175.1 Sphingomonadales bacterium | reverse complement strand
GCCGCCCAGGTGCCGTAGGGGTGGAACCACATTTTGACCTCAAGCCGTTCGGGCGCTTCTGCCTCAAATTTGGTGCGCAGCCGCAACTGCGCCACCGCGATCAGCAGATAGATGAACAGCATCACCGCGCCGCACGCGTTCACAAGGAAGTTGAACACCCGATCGGGCGAAAACACCGATGCGGCAAGCGCACCGTAGCTGAACAGGCTTGCGATCAGGATTGAACGCATCGGCACCTTGCTTCGGCTCAACTGTACGCAAGATTGCGGCGCCTCTCCATTTTTGGCCAGACCAAACATCGCGCGCGACGTGATATAAATTCCTGAATTGAGGCAAGACAGCACCGCGACGAGGACAATCGCATTCATGATCAAATCCGCCGCCGGATAGCCCATTTGTCTCAACGTATGCGCGAAGGGTGAAACGCCGGGCTGAATCTCATTCCACGGAACGACTGACACAATCAGCAGGATCGACAGCACAAAAAAGATCAGTATTCGCAGCGAAACCGAGATCGTCATCTTTGCAATCGTCTTCGATCCTTCCTCAGATTCAGCCGCCGCCAGCGTCGCAATTTCAGCCCCGCACAGTGAGAAGATCGTCGTCGAAACCCCGACCAAAATTGCAGTCACCCCGAACGGCGCAAACCCGCCGTGCGCGGTAAGGTTTGAGAAGGTTGGCCCAGTTGGCGACGTAATTCCAGTTGCATAAGCGCCAACCACCAGAATGAACACGATGATCGCGATCACCTTGGTAGAGGCAAACCAGAATTCAAACTCGCCGTAGCTGCGCGCTGACATCAGGTTCACCGCCGTCAGGATCGCCATCAGGACAACGCCCACCTGCCAAACCTCAAATTGCGGGAACCAGTCCACAATGATTTTCGCGCCCGCAATCGCTTCAATCGCGATCACCACCACCCAGAAATACCAATAAAGCCAGCCGACCAGAAACCCCGCCCAATTGCCGACGCCCGCACGCGCAAAATCAGGAAACGTCTGCGTCCCCGGCATCGCAATCGCCATTTCAGAAAGCATCCGCATGACGAGCAACACAAGAAAGCCAGCGAGCGCATAGCTGATCACAACCGCCGGGCCGACGCTGCCAATCGCAGTTGAAGACCCAACAAATAGCCCCGCGCCAATTATCCCGCCAAACGTAATCATCGAAACATGGCGCGATTTGAGCGAACGGCTGAGTTCGCCCGCGCCAGATGCGCTTACATCGATTGGCGTGGTGGCGGACATAGACTTCTCCCAAAGCGTTTTTATTTCGGCGCACTATCGGTGGATACGGGGCGGGGTGCAAGGCGCTAATTTCTCCTCCTATCCTCTCCCGCGAAGGGGAAGGGAATTGTCCCCAAAATGAGATATTGTAACTTCAACTCATTCATGACATAACATCTCATCACACAGGGAATCACTCGTGCTTTCGAACGCGCTTCATCGTTATAGTCTTGATAAAATGGCGATTGGCCTGTCCGGCCTTTGCCTTGCGCATTGCCTTGCGAGTGCGGTGGTGCTGACGCTGGTGGCTTCAGCGAGCAGCCTTGTGCCTCACCCTGCGTTTCATGAAATTGGTCTAGTGCTGGCGATGGGATTGGCCGCGCTTGCGCTTAGTCGCGGCGTCATTGCGCATGGTTATGCGCTGCCCGCTTGGGTTGGCTCGCTTGGGCTTGGCGTGATGGCGGGCGCTCTCACGCTTCCGCATGACGGCGGCGGAGAAGCGATCTATTCGATCCTCGGCGTGCTCATTGTCGCGCTCGGGCACGACCTTAATCGGCGTGCGGTAAACTAGCCGCGCTTGCGTGAGCGCGCCAACGCGCGTAACTTCGCCATATGGCATCACATAATCACACCCTCCACCACGGCGAATCGCTTAACGAAGCCGCGCGCACCGCGTTGCTCCGCGCAGGCGAACAGTGGACTGAAATGCGCAGCACGGTGTTCGGGGTGCTGTCAGGCTTTGACAAGCCAGCCTCTGCCTATGATATTGCCGACGCCGTTTCCAAAGCGCGCGGTAAGCGTGTCGCGGCGAACAGCGTTTACCGCATCCTCGATATTTTCGTTGCAGCAAACCTCGCGCGCCGCGTCGAAACCGCCAACGCTTACATCGCCAATGCCCATCCCGATTGCTTGCATGATTGCATCTTCCTTGTCTGCGATGCCTGTGGGCAGACCACCCACTTGGACGACGATGTGGTTTCGGGCGGCGTTCGCGCGGCGGCGACCAAGGCTGGATTTGCACCTGTGCGCCCGGTCATTGAGGTGCGCGGCACATGCAGTGATTGCGGCTGAAACCCTAGCGTCTAGCCCGATACAAACCCCCTTCTCAAACCTTGTCAAAGAGATTAGACAGTAAGCATGTCAACCAAACCGCACACTCCGCTGCTTGACACGGTCAAGTTCCCCGCTGACCTCCGCACCCTAAAACCCGAACAGCTTCGCGACTTTGCCGATGAGTTGCGCGCTGAGGTCATCTCGGCGGTCTCCGTCACAGGCGGGCATTTGGGCGCGGGGCTCGGCGTCGTCGAGCTAACGACTGCAATCCATTATGTGTTCAACACGCCCGATGATAAACTCGTCTGGGATGTTGGCCACCAATGCTATCCGCACAAGGTAATCACCGGGCGGCGTGACCGCATCCGCACGATCCGCACTGGCGGCGGACTTAGCGGCTTCACCAAGCGCACCGAAAGCGAATATGATCCGTTCGGCGCGGCGCATAGCTCAACCTCAATTAGTGCGGCACTTGGCTTTGCGGTGGCGAATAAGCTCGCGGGCAAACCCGGTAAGGGCATTGCGGTGATCGGCGACGGATCAATGAGTGCGGGCATGGCCTATGAGGCGATGAACAACGCCGCCCAAGCGGGCAATCGCTTGATCGTGATCCTCAACGACAATGATATGTCGATCGCGCCGCCCGTGGGGGGGCTTTCGGCGTACCTCGCGCGGATTGTATCATCGCGGCCCTTCCTTGAACTGCGCGAAGTGGCCAAGCGGCTGGCGCGCAAAATGCCTGAGCCGCTGCATATTGCCGCGCGCAAGACCGATACCTTCGCGCGCGGGATGGCGATGGGCGGCACCCTGTTTGAAGAACTTGGCTTTTACTATGTCGGGCCGATTGACGGACATAATCTCGATCATCTCATTCCTGTCCTCGAAAATGTCCGCGATGCCGCCGAAGGGCCGTGCCTGATCCATGTCGTCACCAAAAAGGGCCACGGCTATGCCCCCGCCGAGGCCGCAGCCGATAAATATCACGGTGTCGTGAAGTTTGATGTGGTCACTGGCAAGCAGGACAAGGGGCCGGGCGGCGGCCCGCCAGCCTATCAGAATGTATTCGGCGAAACGCTCGCCAAGCTTGCCAACACTGATGACCGGATTGTTGCGATCACCGCTGCAATGCCAAGCGGCACGGGCGTTGATAAATTCGCCGCCGCGCACCCGACGCGCGCGTTTGACGTTGGCATTGCCGAACAACATGCGGTGACGTTTGCAGCGGGATTGGCCGCACAAGGCATGCGGCCATTCTGCGCAATATACTCAACCTTCCTTCAGCGCGCCTATGATCAGGTGGTGCATGATGTGGCGATCCAAAACCTCCCCGTGCGTTTCGCGATTGACCGCGCGGGGCTGGTCGGGGCGGATGGCAGCACCCATGCTGGATCGTTTGATCTCGCTTATCTCTGCACGCTGCCCAACTTCGTCGTGATGGCGGCGGCCGATGAGGCTGAGCTGGCGCATATGACTTACACCGCCACGTGCCATGACAGCGGCCCAATCGCGATGCGCTATCCGCGTGGCAATGGTACGGGCGTGACGATACCCGAAGTGCTTGAGCGCTTGGAGATTGGCAAAGGCCGGATCGTGCGCCACGGCAAAAAAGTCGCGATCCTGTCGCTCGGTACACGATTGGAGGAGGCACTCAAGGCGGCAGACCGTTTGGAGGCGAAAGGGCTTTCAACCACGGTCGCCGACCTGCGTTTCGCAAAGCCGCTTGATGTTGCCTTGATCCGCAAGCTGCTCACAACCCACGAAGTCGCAGTCACCGTCGAAGAAGCAAGCATCGGCGGCTTCGGCGCGCACGTCCTGACGCTTGCAAGCGACGAAGGCCTGATCGACGGCGGCCTAAAACTGCGGACACTCCGCCTGCCCGACAAGTTCCAAGAACATGACAATCCGGTGAAGCAATACGCCGACGCCGGACTTGATGCCGACGCGATTGTTGAAAGTGTGTTGAAGGCGCTAAGAATGAACAGCGTGGGGGTTGTGGAGGAAGTTAGGGCTTAGGCCATTCCGTCACCCCGGCGGAGGCCGGGGTCGCTAGAGGGTTGAGTACAACGTCAAAACGACCCCGGCCTACCCCGGGGTGACAGTCTAACCCAGCTTAACTTTCTTCTTCGCGCCTTTGCGCCTTCGCGTGAACCAAATTCACCAACTCTACACGCCCAAACGTCGAAGTTGACTCACGCGAAGGCGCACAGGCGCGAAGAAGAAA
>JAYTMV010000195.1:0-21154 GCA_043728175.1 Sphingomonadales bacterium | reverse complement strand
GTGATCGCTCATGAGCTTGGCCATGTGGCAGGCGGTCATGTCATTCGCAGCGGTGAAGGCATTAAAGAGGCAACTGGGATTTCGCTGCTTAGCCTTGTGCTGGGCGCAGCCGCGATTGCAGCGGGTGCGGGCGAAGCGGGGGCGGGTATCCTCGGCGTTGGTCAGCAACTTGCGGTGAGCCGTTTCTTGGGGTTTAGCCGCACACAGGAATCAAGTGCGGATGCCGCCGGGCAAAGCTACCTGATCGAGTCTGGTATTACCGGCGAAGGCATGTTGTCATTCTTCAAAAAACTGCAAAACCTCGAATTCCGCCTCGCGATCCCGCAGGACAATGGTTATGCGCGCACCCACCCACTGACAGGCGAACGCGTCGCGCGGCTTGAAGAAAAATTCAAAGCGGATGCTGCTTGGAAAAAACCAAGTGATCAATCGCTTGAAGCGCGATTTCAGCGGGTCAAAGCTAAGCTCAAGGGCTTTTCGGGCGCGCCCACACAGACGCTCATTGAATATCCCGAAACCAATCGATCAATCCCTGCACGCTATGCCCGTGCCTATGCTTGGCACCGTTCTGCCTATCCCGACAAAGCGATTTCGGAGGTCAACAGCCTGCTGACCACTGCGCCAAGTGATCCCTATTTTCTTGAACTTAAAGGGCAGATTTTGCTCGAATCGGGTAAGCCAGCCGAAGCTGTGCCAGTGCTGCGTACTGCTGTTGATAAAACCAATGCCCAGCCGCTGATAGCATCGCTGCTCGGCCATGCGCTGATTGCGACCGAAGATCAGGCCAATTTGGCCGAAGCGCAAAAGGTGCTGAAGGCGGCAGTTTCGCGCGACAATGAAAACCCCGATGCTTGGTATCAACTCGGTGTCGTGTACGGTGCCACTGGTGATAACGCGCGCGCCGCGATGGCCAGCGCTGAACGTTTCCACTTGCAAGGCCAGCCAAGGCTTGCGCTCGCCAATGCTGAGGTTGCGGTGCGGACTCTGCCCGCAGGCTCGGCTGATTGGCTGCGCGCGCAGGATGTGCTGCTTGTATCGCAAGCAGCCGTTGGTGACCGGAAAAAACGAAAATGAGTTTTACCGTTCGCGAGGGGATGATCGCCGGGGTCGCCTTGATCCTCGGTGCGGGTGGAATGGCGACCGCGTTTACAGCCGGTGGAATTGGTGGACAGGCTGGTGTGGAGAAAACTGTCCGCAACTATATCCTCACGCATCCCGAAATTCTGCCTGAGGCGATGGCCGCACTACAATCGCGCGAAACCAAGAAACTGGTCGATGCCAACCGCGCGCAGATTGAAACGCCTTTTGGCAGTGCATGGCAGGGTGCAGCAGACGGCGATGTCACGCTGGTTCAGTTTTTTGACTATAATTGCGGATATTGCCGGACAGCTTTGTCCGATATCGATCGCCTGCTCGCCGAGGATAAAAAGCTTAAAATCGTTTACCGCGAGCTCCCGATCCTGAGCGAAGCAAGCGATATCGCCGCGCGTGCCAGCCTTTCGCTGGCGCAGGCGGGCGGCAACTACACGACGTTCCATCGGGCACTTTATGGGATGGCGCGTTCGGATGTAGCGGAAATCAATGCGGCGGCAGCACGTGCTGGAGCCAATCCGGAGTCAGTTAATGCTGACAAAATCGCGAGCGAGATTAGCGCTAACCTGAATTTGCAGCGTCAGTTGCAACTGACGGGTACCCCAAGCTGGGTTGTTGGCGATACGGTTTTGAATGGTGCTGTTGGCTATGATGCGCTCAAAAAAGCGATTGCCGAAACCCGCGCTAAGCGGGGATAATCCGCGCCCGCATTTCTGCGGACGCGGATATCATTCTATTAGAATTTGCCCTTGAGCGTCACACCGTATGTGCGTGGTTCGCCGGGGAATGCGATGAACAATTGGTTGGCGGTTGGCCCACCACGGCTGACCGCACCAATTGTGCTGCCCCCCTGAAGCGGGGCATCAGCGGCAATCTGCTGATATTTTTTGTTGAGCAGATTTTGGCCAAAGATTTCAACGCCCCACTGCTTGTCTTTTCCGTAAAGGCCAAGGCGCCCGTTGAAGACCACATAGCCATCCTGAACCTTCTCAGGGTCAAGGTCAGAGCCTGTGTTGACATCACCCTGATAACGGAAATCGATATAGGCAAGGCCCGAAAGCCCTGAACTGCCAATGTCAGGCGAGTAGGCAAGGCCACCAGTCACAACATATTCAGGTGCATTTGAAAGCTGCTGTTCAGGCAATTGGAACGAGGTTGGCGCAAATGCACGACCACGGAAGCCGACGAGGTCGTCCTGATATTCAGTCTTGGCATATGTCAGGCCCAGATTGACTGAAAGGAAGCGTGCCGGGAAGATAGACGCTTCAAGCTCAAGCCCTTTGGTGATGAGGCCTGGCCCAAGCCGATCTGCCGGACAGGCTCCGGTAAGAGCTGCGGCAGCGTTATTGGGTAAGATGTCGCGATCAGCGCCAGCCAGATCGTTACGGCACGAATTCACATTGGTCACTTCAAAGTTTACACCGTTGAAGGTGTTAAGCTGGAAATTATCAAACTCGGAATAAAACACCGCTGCGTTCAGATTGAACTTGCGGCCATTATATTTCGCGCCAATTTCGTAGGCATTGACAATTTCAGGTGCAAACTGAAGATCTGACGCATCGGGGCGACCATTGCCAACCGTGTTGATCGGGGTCGTTCCGGCAAGTGCCGCGTTGGGAAGATCAAGTGCCGAGGTGTCGAGATTGAAACCACCCGCTTTGTATCCGCGCGAGTAAGAGCCATAAACCAAGAAATCCTTGCTCGGTTTGTAAGACAGTACGGCTGTGCCGGTGAATTCGTTCTCTTTCTTTTTGCGATTCGGATCGGTCAGCGAAATTCCCGGCCCCGAGGTGTTGTTGATCACGCATGGCAAACCAGCGAGAGCGGCGAGCGGAGAAGCCCGCAGCGCGCCGCACAGATTATTGTTGGTGTTGAATGATCCAGTCAGTGTTTTCTTCTCACTGGTATAACGTCCACCAAGCGTCAGTGACAGCTTATCACGCACGATGTCGATCACGTTGTGCGTGAAGAAAGCGTAGTTGACGCTCTTCTGGCGGAAACGGTTATCGACAACGCCGGTGCCGTTAAGCTGTAAGGCTGGTTGACCGATCGCCGCCGCAACCGCATCGAAGCCTGCAAAGCCCGGAATTGTAAGCCCTGACAAGAGCGAGAGCGTGCTACGCGTTGCTGCGGGAACCGCCGTGTTTGCTACAACGGCTTGAGCAACGGCTGTGTTGAAACAGCCTGGGCCAGTTGTTGACAGAAGTGAGGGGATGCCAAGGCCACGCGCATTGCCTTCGGCGAGAACGCAGTTTGAGAAGCGCTCAAAATCGTTGCCGTACCGAAGATTATCACTGACGTTCAGGATTTCATTGGCGAAATAACCACCAACAAGCCAGTCGAGCCGCTTGTCAAAGGCTTCACCTTGCGCGCGGAATTCCTGCGTGAAGGTGCGGAATTGGCGGTCAAGTGCGGTGCGGCGCAAAATGTCGAGTGCGCTATAATCCGAATCCTGTCCCTGCCGATTTTTATAATCACGATATGATGTGATACCGGTCAGCGTGACATCACCAAGCGACCAAGTGCCCTCGCTTGAAATGCCATAGTCTTCTGAGTCAGAGATATAGTTGAAGCCGGGTGTGGTCGATTGGCTGCGCACGAAGCGTGAAGGTGGATTTGCGGTCTGAAAATTCGCACCGAGTGCATTGAGCACTGGCAGCAGGCTGTTGGGTAAAAAGTTGAGCGTTCCCGTTGCCGCTGTGCGCGTAATATTCTGATTTGGGCCGTAATTGACAGCACCACAGCAAATTTCATTGCGCTTCGAATAATCACCGATCAAGCGTAGTTTGAGCGAATCGCTTGGTTCAATCAACAACTGCCCACGAATGAGATAGCGCTCACGATCATTGATATCGGCCTCGCCAGGCGTTGCATTTCTGATAAAACCGTCGCGCTGTTGGGATACACCGTCGAGACGGAATGCGACCTTATCGGCAATAATCGGCCCGCTTACTGAAGCGTCAAAGCGAATATAGTCATAATTGCCATAGGTTGCGGCGAATGATCCGCCAAAGTCATATGACGGGCCTTTGGTAATGATGTTGATCAGACCCGCCGAGGCGTTGCGGCCAAAAAGCGTACCCTGCGGCCCGCGCAACACTTCGACACGTTCAATGTCGCCAAGCTCGGAAAGGCCGACGCCTGTGCGGCTGCGGTAGACGCCATCAATGAAGAGTGCGACCGAGGATTCAAGCCCGGCGTTTTCACCAACGGTGCCAACGCCGCGAATACGTGCGGAAAAATTCACTTCGCTGGTCGCCCCCGACACAAGCAGTGATGGCGCAAGCTGATTGAGCGCGCGCACGTCAGTCGCGCCCGTATTGGCAAGTGCTTCACCCGAAACTGCGGACACAGCAATCGGCACGTCTGAAAGAAGCTCAGTACGGCGCGTTGCGGTGACGATGATTTCACCTGCGTCCAAAGTCGCTTCTTCAGCCTGTGGCTCGGTTTGCGGGGTCGCTTCCTGCGCCCAGACTGGCGTGGTTAGGCTGCCAAGGGCAACCGACATTAGCAATGAAAATTTACGCATAATCCTGTCCTCCTGTATTTATATTTGTTAATTCGCTTAATCTTATAAGAATATTATAAAAAACCAAAGCCATTAAATCATTTTGGACTCAGTACCATCAGCATCTGACGCCCTTCCATGCGGGGATAGGCCTCAACCTTACCATCTTCAGCGGTGTCAGTCTGAACGCGCTGGAGCAGCACCATGCCAAGTTGGCCGTGGGCAAGCTCACGCCCGCGAAAGCGCAACGTGACTTTCACTTTGTCCCCTTCGCCCAGAAATTTGTGAATCGCCTTCATCTTCGTCTCATAATCATGATCGTCGATGTTGGGGCGCATCTTGATTTCTTTGATTTCCTGCGTCTTTTGCGATTTGCGCGCGAGGTTCGCCTTTTTCTGCGCCTCATATTTATATTTGCCAACGTCAAGAAATTTGGCGACTGGCGGATCAGCGTTTGGCGAGACTTCAACTAGATCAAGGCCAAGCTCTGCGGCCTGCTCCATGGCTTCTCGCGTGAACATCACGCCCAGATTTTCGCCGTTTTCGTCAATTACGCGCACCTTGGGGGATACGATATATTCGTTAAACCGGGGGCCATTGATCGGTGGTGGCGTCGGCCCATTGGGGCGACGGGGGGCAAGTGGTGGTATCGTCTTATCTCCAGACAGTTATAACAATTTGGCTCGCATATCCTTTTTGCCATATTACGCAAAGGGGAGAAACGCGACTAAGCAACAATTTGTCACATCATGTGGCTTTCAGGCGTCACTTTTGCAACGCTTGACGTTAACGTAAAGTTTTACTAGCCTCAGTGGCTATTGATCAGGAGAGATTCGATGGATCTGGAATTTACCGCCCAAGACTTGGCTTTCCGCGCCGAAGCGCGTGCATTTATCGCTGATAATTATCCAAAAGCCCTGCGCGGTAAACAGGATGAGGGCGATGAGCTGGCTAAGGAAGATTTCCTCTCTTGGCACCGTATTTTAGCCAAAAAGGGTTGGATCGCGCCAGCTTGGCCGGTTGAATATGGTGGTCCCGGCTGGACGCCGACGCAGCGCTTCATTTGGTCAGAAGAAATCGCCCGCGCGGATTGCATTCGCATCATGCCCTTCGGGATTACGATGGTCGGCCCAGTGATTTACACTTTCGGCACCGCAGAGCAGAAGGCATATTTCTTGCCGCGCATCCTTTCGGGTGAAGATTGGTGGTGTCAGGGTTATTCAGAGCCTGGGGCTGGGTCTGATCTTGCGAATTTGCGGACGATGGCGGTGCCGGACGGCGATGATTATATCGTCAATGGTCAAAAAACTTGGACGACGATGGCACAACATGCCGATTGGGGGTTCTTCCTCGTTCGCACGAATAAGGAAGCCAAAGCGCAGGAGGGGATTAGCTTCCTCCTGATCGATATGAAATCGCCCGGCATCACCGTGCGCCCGATCATCACTCTGGGCGGCGAACATGAGGTCAATGAGGTGTGGCTTGAGGATGTCCGCGTACCGCAGAGCCAGCGCATCTATGAGGAGAATAAAGGCTGGACATGCGCCAAATTCCTCCTCGCGCACGAACGCACCGGGATTGCCGCGATTGCCGGATCAAAGCGCGGGGTTGAGCGGATTAAGGAGATTGCACGGACTGAGCTTGACGGCGATCGTTCGCTTTATGCCAATCCGTTTTTCCGACGCAAAGTTTCTGAGCTTGAGGTTGATCTGACCGCACTTGAATATACCGAATTGCGCAGCCTTGCAGGCGAAGCGGCGGGCAAGGGGCCGGGGGCTGAAGCCAGCCTCCTCAAGATCAAGGGTTCGGAAATTCAGCAGCGGATTACCGAACTCGCGCTCGAAGCCGTTGGCCACTACGGCGCACCATATTTCCGTGGCTTTGGTGAAGGTGATAATGAACACCCAATTGGCCCTGATCATGCCCACCGCGTCGCGCCAACCTATTTCAACGCGCGCAAGACGACAATTTATGGTGGGTCGAATGAGATCCAGCGTAATATCATCGCCAAAATGGTTTTGGGGCTATAATTACATAAACTGCTCCCCGGCCTTTGTTGGGGAGCAGCATTAAGGGGCAGTAATGGATTTCAGCTACACCGAAACGCAGGATATGATCCGCGATACACTCGCGCGTTTTCTGGCCGACACCTATGATTTTGATAAGCGCGGCAAGATGATCGCCAGCGATACTGGGCGCGATCCCGGCATCTGGCAGGCGCTGGCGCAGGAACTCGGGATGCTCGGCGCGCCCTTTGCCGAAGATCACGGCGGGCTTGGCGGCGGTGCGCTTGAAAACGCAATCATCATGGAAGAGCTTGGCAAAGTTATCGCGATCGAGCCTTATCTCCAGACAGTCGTGATCGGTGGCGGCGCTTTGAAGGCAGTTGGCGGTGCGCAGGCCGATGCAGTCATCCCTGAGATCATCGCAGGCAATGTTGTGATCGCCTTTGCCTATGCTGAACCGCAGGGCCGTTATGACCTCGCCAACATCCGCACCACCGCAAAAATGGATGGCGCAGGCTACATATTGAGCGGACATAAGGGCGTGGTTTATGCAGCACCTTGGGCAACGCATCTTCTTATCACTGCGCGTACTGGTGGATCGGGCCGCGAGCGTGACGGTGTTTCACTATTTCTGGTTGACGCGAAAACCCCCGGCATTGTCCGCCGCGATTATCCGACAGTTGACGGCTTCTGCGCCTCAGAAATCTACTTTGAAAATGCCGCGATCCCCGGCGATGCGCTGCTCGGCGGAGAGGGCGCAGGCATTGGTCTGATCGAACAGATTGTTGATGAGGCAACGGTTGGCGTCTGTGCTGAGGCGTGCGGCGTCACGCACAAGCTCCATGCAGGTACGCTTGATTATTCAAAGCAGCGCCAGCAGTTCGGCCAGCCAATCGGGCGTTTCCAAGTGCTTCAGCACCGCATGGTTGATATGTTTATGGAGGTTGAGCAGGCGCGCTCAATGACGATCATGGCCACACTCAAGCTTGACCTTCCCGCGAACGAGCGGATGGTCGCGGTCTCGCAGTGCAAGGCCAAGGTCTCGCGCGCGTGCAACTTCGTAGGCCAGAACGCAGTGCAAACCCACGGCGGCATTGGCATTACGCAGGAGCTTGCTATCGGCCATTATTTCAAACGCGCGACGATGATCGAAAACCAGTTCGGCTCGGCTGATTATCATTATGAGCGGATGGAACGGCTGGTCGATTGAGATCAGCCGCCGCTGACCAACCCTGCATTGCCCTTGTCAGGATATTTGGGCGTACAGCTTTTATAATATTCAGCGACCTTGGCCATATCCTTCTCATAGTCGCCGGTCGGCCAGATGGCTGGGCCAAGCCCGCCGTGTTTGCGTTTATAATCCATCATGCCGCAGACAAGCGGGACGCCAGCGCCCATTGCAATGTGATAAAATCCGGTCTTCCATTCACGCACTTTGCCGCGCGTGCCCTCGGGCGCGATGGTGAGCATGAAGGTATCGCGCTTTTTGAATTCAGCGATCATCTGATCAACCATGTTGACTGATTTGGAGCGATCAACGGGAATCCCGCCAAGCTCTTTCATTAACCCGGCAAATGGCCAACGGAACATAGCCTTTTTGCCCATGAAGCTGAGTGGAATGCCAAGCTTTTCACCGAGCGCCAGAAAGTAGAGAAAATCCCAGTTGCTGGTGTGGGGCGCAGCGATCACGACGAATTTTTTTTCGACTGGGATCATCTGCTCCTCAGTCCACCCTTGGGGGTCATACCATTTGATAATGGCCCAGCGGAACAGCCGCGCCGCCAATGATTGTTTTGCCATATACGGCCCGCTCCTGCTTCGTTTTTTATTGCCATAGTAGGCGAAGGCGGCGGCTGGCAATCGGTAGTTATCTAATTAGGTACAACCGCCATAACTGTTGGAACAAGGTTCGGCTCGGCTTCGGCGGCGCCCAGTCGTTCAGCGCGCGGCTTGGTCAGCCGGTACACCCTTGTCTCACCAAAGCCCTTGAGATCAATCTCGCCCTGAATCTCGGTCTCATAGCCTGACCGCAGTCGCCAATGCGCATTTTCCGAAATCAGGATGGTGCCAGGCTCGGCTTTGCTTTCAAGGCGGCTGGCAAAGTTGACCGATTCGCCCCAGACATCAAAGGCTGGACGCTTCACCCCGATAACGCCCGCGACGACGGGGCCAACATGAATGCCGATGCGGACATTGATCGGGTAGCCCGAATTGACGATAAAGCGTTGCACCGCACGCTGAATGGCAAAGGCAAATTCGGCGGCATTTTCAACATGGTTGGCACCTGCTGTAGTCTGTGTCAGCCCCGATATCGCCATATAGGCGTCGCCAATCGTTTTGATTCGTTCAACGCCGAGCCGCTCTGCCTCAAGATCAAACACTGAAAATAGGTTATTGAGCATTTTGACGAGGTGTGGCGGGCTGATCCGGCGAGCAAGTTCGGTAAAGCCACTGAGATCAGCAAAGATAATGCAGACCTCTCCGTAGGAATCGGCGATGGCAGTTTCGCCTGCCTGTATGCGATTAGCGACTTCGCGCGGCAGCATCGAATGGAGCAATTGTTCAACACGCTCACGCGAAGCGGTCAGGTCTATCTCGGTCAGAAACTGTTTGCGCGCGGCGCGCTCGCGCGAAAAACCTGCAAGTGCGGCAAAGCTGGTCGCGGTCAGACAGGTGATGATGTTGACGACCATCCACGAGTCAGGCTCTCTCGACCACAGGAAATGCGCGGCAGTGACAATCGTGATGGTTGAAGGAAACATCATCAACAAAAACACAAAACGGATCGGAAACATGATCGCTGAACCAAGCACAACCAGCGTGATACCAAGCGGAAAGTGGAGATAGCCGCCATCAAGCACCGCATAGATATAAGACAGTCCTGCTATTCCAATCATCCCGCCGCCAATGACAACGCCCTCAATCCACCGTTTTCCAAGCGGAGTGAGCAGAAATAGCGACAACACTACGCCGATGGGAATCAGCACCCACAGCCGGATGCTGTGCGCGAGATCAGCGTTGACGGGATCAATCAACTGATCAAGCAAGTGGAAGCTGTAGAAGCATACGCCGCCAAGCAGCGCATAAACCTGAATATTTGATAGCGACAGGCGCACATAGCGGTCAGCGAAGGCACGCTCCTGCGCATTATCGGCAAACGCCAATCCCAACCGAACAAGCAAATTCTTCATTAGCGCACCCTATATATGCGCTTTAACAAAATGAACCTAATTTTCGGATAACATCTGAAATCGATTGCAATCCTGTGCCACGCCGCGCTCAGAGGCCGCAGTAACAATCGCGTCGCAAGCGGTTTCGGAGTCGGGCATTTGCCATTTCACCAGTATCTGGCATGTTGAGTGACGATTCGATTGGAAAGAATCGGGATCGCAGGAGGGTAAGAGTATGAATTTTATTATCGCATTGATCTTGGGTGGTGTCATCGGTTGGCTGGCAAGCAAAGTGATGAATACCGACGCGCAACAGGGCATTTTCCTCAACATCGTTGTCGGTGTTGTAGGTTCGATGCTTGGCAAATTCATTGCAGGCAATTTTTTCGGAATGGGAGGAATGGGGCTGCGCGATGGAATCGATATCCCCTCGCTCATAGTAGCATTCGCAGGCGCAATTGTATTGCTAGGTGCAGTCAATTTATTCAAGCGGGGAAAAATTCGCTGATTATTATTCCCTAATTATCTGGGCCGCGCGTCCAAATGAAAGTCGCGCGGCCCAGATGAGAATCACTGAAGTTCGAATACCATCGTTACCGTCATACCCAGCGACTGTTCGCCGGGCATGATGACGGTGTCAGCCTCTGCCGATTTGGCCATCATTTGCATCATCGGGCGCGGCACAACCGACATGCCGTCATTTTCACTGATCGAGATTATCCGTTTGATCTTCATGCCTGCGGCGTTCGCATAAACCTCAGCACGGGCGCGGCCGGCTGTAATTGCAGCAACGCGCGCTTCATCAAGTGCTGCTTCTGGTTTATCAATAGTCAGGCTTGGGCCATTGATCTCGTTTGAGCCTTCTTTGACAAGCGCATCAAGGATCGCGCCGGAACGCGTGATGTCGCGAAAGCGCACCGTTACTTGATTATTCGCCTGATACCCCGTGATCACCGGCGGCTGATTATTATTGTAGCGATATTGCGGAGAGAGGTTGACCGCCGATGTGGTCACATCCTTATCGGCAACCCCCGCGCGCTTGAGCGCTGCCAGCACGCGTGACATCCGCGCGGCATTATCGCGCATTACGGTTGCAGCATCGGCGGACTGCGTGATCACGCCAGTTGAAATCACCGCCACATCGGGCACTCGCTTCACCTCACCGCGCACTGAAATTTCAAGCCGCGTGCCGTTTAGCGCAGCGTGCGCCATTGTTTGCGCATCAGCCACGGCAGGAAACGCCAGAATATATGCCGCAAACACGGCTGCTACAGATGATTTCAAAATTCATACTCCTGTTTTATGCTACTCACCTGACCTTGGCCAGCCAGTCTATTTTTCTCGCTTCAGGCTGCATTGAAGCTGAACAGGAAATTGGCCCGGCATTGGTCGATCCATTTTAGCATTTTATCGAAGCTGCGTATCACTCACAAATGAGCAACCTATGTGAGATAATGACGTGACCCACAACAGGCATTGGGTTGCAAATGACAATCTTTGCCCTTGAATGTGGTGACTTATTAGTATAACACAGTCAGTATAGATATTTGATCAGGCTCGTAAACGGGTCGAAAAAGGCGACAGTGACCATGAATTACGAATCGACAATCTCACGCCAATCAAGCGATTTTGACTATGCTGAGGATCAAGCAGCGCCGCAGCGCACATCGCGCCGCCGCTTAATGATCATCGCGGCGATTGTTGCTGTGCTGGCGATTGCTGCCGCTGCCTATTTCTTCAAGCCTGCTGACAAGGCCGCAGCAGGCGCGGCTGGCAAAGATGACAAGCAGGCTGCGCGCGTTACGGTTGTTGTGCCCGGTCGCGTTCAGGTGACCAACATCATCAGCGCAACAGGGACGCTCGCCGCGCGTCGCGATATGCCGGTCGGCGTTGCGGGTGAAGGTGGTCTTGTGACGCGCGTCTGGGTGCAGCCGGGAGATTGGGTGCGTCAGGGTCAGGTGCTGGTCTCAATTGACCGGGCGGTTCAGGATCAGCAGGCCAATCAACTCGTTGCTCAGGTCACTGTAGCGCAGGCTGATGCGCGGCTGGCGCAGGCGGAGCTTGACCGTGCGGGCGCGCTGCTTTCGCGCGGCTTCATCTCAAAGGCCGATATAGATCGCCGCACCGCAACGCGCGACTCAGCGCGCGCGCGCGTTGCCGTGGCGGTGGCCCAGTTGGGTGCAGGCCGTAACACGAATGCACGCCTTGATGTCCGCGCGCCAGCGAGCGGTTTGATCCTCGCGCGCGCCGTTGAGCCGGGGCAGATTGTCAGTGCCGGTTCGCCAGCGCTATTTCGGCTTGCAGGTGGCGGCGAAATGGAACTCAAGGCCGAAATGTCTGAGGCTGATTTGGCCCGGATGCGCGTCGGGCTTGGTGCAAGCGTGACCCCAGTTGGCACAGCATCTCAGTTTAACGGCCAGATCTGGCAGATTGCCCCCATCATTGATCCGACTTCGCGTCAGGGAATCGCGCGGATTGCGCTCAGTTATAACACTGCACTGCGCCCCGGTGGTTTTGCTACTGCGCAAATTAGTGCAGGCCAAGTTGATGCTCCGATGTTGCCTGAGTCCGCAGTGTTAAGCGACGATAAGGGCAATTATGTCTTTGTCATTGATGCCAAGAATAAGGTTGAGCGGCGTCAAGTGAAGACGGGTTCAGTTTCAGACTCGGGCATTCCAGTGATCGAAGGATTGAGTGGTAACGAGCAAGTGGTGCTCAGTGCAGGCGCGTTCCTTAACCCTGGAGAGACGGTTGTGGCACAACGTGCCAAGCCGACGAATTAAGGAACGATTGGCATGAGCTTCCGCAATATTTCAGCTTGGGCGATCCGCAATCCAGTCCCGTCGATTGTGTTTTTTATCGCGCTCACAATCGCGGGCATTATGAGTTTTGCGCAGATGAGCGTGACGCAGAACCCTGACATTGACTTTCCGGGTGCGTCGATTTCGATTTCGCAGCCTGGCGCGGCGCCGACTGAGCTTGAAACTCAAGTTGCGCAAAAGGTTGAAGCGGCGATCCGCAACATCAACGGTGTCGATGAGATCAACTCGTCAGTGCGCGAAGGCAATGCCAATATCTTTGTGCAATTTGCGATCGGCACGCCAATTGATCGGGCAGTAAGCGATGTGCGCGATGCAGTGGCAAATATCCGGAGCGATTTGCCCGACGGCATTCTTGAACCGCAAGTGCAGCGCGCCGAAATTTCGGGTGATCCGATTGCCTATTATTCGGTTGAAGCGGTTGATATGACGCTTGAAGAGCTGAGCTGGTATGTCGATAATATCGTCAGTAAGCGATTGCGCGGCATCACGGGCATGGCACAGGTGTCGCGTGACGGCGGAGTCAGCCGTGAAATTCGTATTATTCTCGACCCTGCAAAGCTTCAGTCCTTCGGGGTGACGGCATCGCAGGTTAACAACCAGTTGCGCCAGACCAACACAAATGCAGCGGGTGGCCGCGCTGAAATCGCCGGTTCGGAACAAGCGGTGCGCGTTCTTGGCAATGCGGAGAGTGCTTATCAACTGAGCCAGAGCCAGATTGCGGTTGGTGGCGGGCGTTCGATCAAACTTGCCGATATTGCAGAAGTGCGCGACCTTTACGGGGAGCAGCGCAATCTTTCGACGATGAATGGCCGTCAGGTACTTAGTTTTTCGATATCGCGTGCGAAAGGCGCATCTGATGTCTCAGTCTATGACGAGGTTCAAAAAGAGCTCGCCGCGCTCAAAAAGGAGAATCCTAAGGTTTCCTTTTCCGAACTATATACCAGCGTTGGCTATACCAAGGGCCAGTATAACTCTGCGCTGATCGCAATGGTTGAGGGTGCTCTGCTCGCCGTTGTCGTCGTTTTCCTGTTTCTGCGTGATTGGCGCGCGACAATCATTTCGGCGATTGCGATCCCGCTGTCAGCAATTCCGACGTTCTGGTTCATGGATTTGATGGGGTTCAGCCTCAACGAAATCAGCTTGCTGGCGCTGAGCCTTGTTGCCGGTGTGCTGGTTGACGATGCCATCGTTGAAATTGAGAATATCGTCCGACACATGCGGATGGGCAAATCGGCGTTTCAGGCATCAATTGATGCGGCTGATGAAATTGGTCTCGCGGTGCTTGCGACGACAATGGCGATTGTCGCGGTGTTCCTGCCCGTCGGCGTGATGCCGGGGGTCTCAGGGCAATTCTTCAAGAATTTCGGGCTTACGGTTGTGGTTGCGGTGCTGCTTAGCCTTGCGGTCGCGCGCTTGATTACACCAATGCTCGCAGCTTATTTCCTCAAGGCGCACGGCGAAGCCAAGCACGGTGAAGGCTGGCTGATGGATCGCTATATGTCGGTGCTGCGCTGGTCGCTGCGTCGCCGTTTAACCACTATGGGCATGGGTGGAGCGGCTTTCGCGCTTACCATCGCATTGTTTATGAACATGCCTTTCACGTTTCAGCCGAGCATTGATTTTGCTTACAGTTCGATCCGGATCGAAATGGTTCCCGGAACAACGACAGCCCAAACCCGCGCTGTGACCGAAAGGGTGCAGCGGATGCTTGATGAGGAGGAACCTGATGTTCAGGCGGCATTTGCCGATATCCGCCCAGGCAGCGCTTCAATTTATCTGACGCTCAAGGAAGATCGCAGCCAACCCAGCTATGACTTTGAGAAGGAATGGGGGCCAAAGCTTGCCCAAATTCCCGATGCGCGTGTGCGCTTTCAGTCTCAAAATGGCGGGTTTAGCGGCCGTGATATGACAATTACGCTCGGCGGCGATAATCCCGAAACGCTCACCGCGCAGGCCAACAAAATCACCGAAGAGATGAAGGGCTTGAAGCAACTTGTTGCGCCGCGCGTTAATGGTGATTTGCTGCGCCCCGAAATCACGATTAAACCGCGCATGGATTTGGCGGCGGATCTCGGTGTGACGACGGCGGCACTTTCACAAACGATCCGTATTGCGACACTTGGTGATATTGATCAGAATAGCGGCAAATTCTCGTTAGCGGACCGCCAGATTCCAATCCGCGTTAGCCTTAGTGAAACATCACGCAAAAGCCTCTCAACAATAGAAAATCTTCCTGTGCCAACCGCAAGCGGCGGTTCGGTGCCGCTCAAAACTGTTGCTGAAATTAGTTTCGGTGCGGGGCCGACCGTCATTCAGCGCACCAATCAGATTCGCCGGATTACCATAGGCGCTGATTACGCAATCGATCCGAAGACGGGAAAAGCCTATGTCAGTAGCGACATAAATAAGTTGATCGACGAACTACCTGCAATGAAAAACCTTCCGCTTGGTATCAAGCGTCTGACGCTTGGTCAGGATAAATGGCAAACCGAAATGGTCACCAATTTCGCGATCGCGGTGATTGCAGGTGTGTTTCTTGTCTTTGCGGTGCTTGTCTTGCTTTACCGCCGGGTGATGCCGCCCTTCGTCAACATGGGGTCGCTCTTGCTCGCCCCGCTTGGCGGCGCGCTTGCCTTGCTAATTACGGGAAATCCAATTTCGATGCCGGTGCTGATCGGTATATTGATGTTGCTTGGGATCGTTGCCAAAAACTCGATTCTGCTCGTCGATTTCGCGCTTGAGGAAATGGATAAGGGCGTCGACAAGACAATTGCGATCATTGATGCTGGTCACAAACGTGCGCAACCAATTGTTATGACGACTGTGGCGATGGTCGCCGGGATGCTGCCAACTGCGATCTCGCTTTCGGGTGATAGTGCTTGGCGCGCGCCGATGGGCGTTACCGTGATTGGCGGATTGATTGTCTCAACGGTTCTGACGCTCGTAATTGTGCCTGCAACCTTCAGTCTCGCGATGGGCGTTGAACAGCGCGTTGGCCCCTGGCTGTCCTATTGGTTGACGACGGGCGGCGAAAGCGGCACCGTTAAAAAGCCGCCGCGCCTGTTTGCTGGCGGTTTTCGTCGGCGCAACCGCCCGCCTGCGACGATTATCGAACCGGCGGAGTAGGATAGCGCCATCGCACTGCGTACTCGCATAAATATTGAACGGCTAAACCCTGCGCAGCCCGGCGCGCGCGGGATCAAGATTATCGCGACTGGATCGCTGATCGTGATGGCGTGCATCTATTTTACAGCAAAAGCCAACGTCGATGTTCACCCCGCGATTGGCTATATCAAGGCATTTGCTGAGGCCGCGATGGTCGGCGGGCTTGCGGATTGGTTTGCGGTGACGGCGCTGTTCCGTCATCCGCTCGGGATCCCAATCCCGCACACCGCGATCATCCCAACCAACAAAGACCGGATTGGCGATACGATGGCGCTGTTCCTCAAGGATAATTTCCTTACGCCCGCCGTTGTCGCGCGACGGATGCGCAAAGTCGATGTGGCGGCGGGCGTCGGTCGTTTTCTTGCTGATCCTGATCACGGCGGCGCAGGACGGCTGCGTGACGGCGCGTCAAAACTGCTCGCCAACCTGCTTGAATCGCTTGATCAAAATCGACTTGGCGGCATGGCGAAATCAGCGGTGGCAACGCGGCTGCGCGGGCTTGAGGTCTCGCCTCTGCTTGGTCAGTCGCTTGAGGCAGCGATGAAAGAGGGGCGTCACCTGCCGCTGATGGGTGGCCTGATTAGCCGTGCGAGCGAGATACTTGCGTCGAACGATCACCTGATCCGCGAGATGGTGCATGAACGTGCAGGCTCAGTGCTGCGTTGGACGGGGCTTGATGAAAATGTGGCCAACGCGATCATCAATGGCCTTAACAAATTGCTGTTCGATATGGCAGATGATCCCGCCCATCCGTTGCGCGCGCGCGCCGATCAGGCATTGGCCGATCTCGCATTTGATTTGCAGCATGACAAAGACATGCAGGGCAAGGTCGGCATTTGGAAAAACGAGATTATTGACAATCCGGCAATGCAGCGCTGGATTGATGGCCTGTGGGAGCAGGCCCGTGCTGGATTGCTTAAGGCCGCGCGCGATCCCGAACGGGTGCTTGCAGGCAAATTTGGCGATATGCTGCGCCAGCTTGGCACCACGCTTCAGGATGATCCGCAACTTCGCCACACGATCAACCGCTTTGCGCGGCGCACCATTGTCGGCGCAACCGCAAGCTACGGCGACGGCATTGTGACGCTGGTTTCGGACACCGTGCGCGGCTGGGACGCCGAAAAAATCACTGACCGGATTGAGCAAGCCGTTGGCCGCGATCTCCAATATATCCGCATCAACGGTACGTTGGTCGGTGGCCTTGTCGGGCTGATCCTCCACGCGGTTGATGTTTGGGTTTGAGCTGAGATTGCACTTTTTACTCATTTGAGTTAGCCATCCAAATTCGGGGTGGGGCACATTATGACATTGGGGCGGATTGATCAGATTCTTTCGGCTGCTTTTTCGGCACAACAGGCCGGGCAAGCCGATGAGGCAATTAAACATTATCACAAGGTTCTTGGGCTTGCACCACAGCATCCTGGTGCGCTCAATTCGCTTGGGATCATTTCGATCAATCGGGGTGATGCGAAGACGGCGGCAGACTATCACGCACGCGCTGCTGCTGCTGATCCAACCGCCGGGCCGCTGTGGCTCAATCTTGCGCGCGCGCAGCGTGAACTGGGCGATGACGAAGGCGAACGCGCGAGCCTTGGCCGCGCGCTTGATCTTAACCGCCTTGATTTCATGGCGCTTGTCCGCATGGCGCAGCTCCATGAGCGTTTGGGAGAGCTGGGAGACGCTGCGCCGCTTTGGGCGGGGATCGTCCAGACCGCGCCGCCGCCTTCGCAGCGGAGCGAGGGCATCAATGCGATTCTTGCTCATGCGCGCGACTTTCTGGCGCGGCAATCATCGCATTATGATGAGGTGCTCGAAACGGGCCTTGCGGCGGATCGCGCCGCGCTTGATGGGGCTGAGCTGCGTCGTTTCGATGCGTTTACTGATACTGTTACGGGTAAGCGCCGTATTTACACCAATGAGTGCAACGGTGTGCATTATCCCTTCCTTCCCGCCGATGAATTTTTTGAGCGGCGGCACTTCCCTTGGATGGACGCGGTGGAGGCACAAAGCGAGGCGATCCGTGATGAATTAATCGCGCTGATCGCGGCTGATGCATCTGGCTTTGCGCCCTATGTCAGCCAAGATCCGGGAACGCCGCAAAACCTTTGGTCGGGCCTTGATAACTCGCTGTCATGGAGCGCTTATTATCTCATCAAATACGGCGAGCGGATTGAGGATGCCTGCGAACGCTGCCCGGTGACGGCGGCGATGCTCGACAGCATCCCCGGCGCAAAAATGGCGCGCCGCGCGCCGACTGCATTCTTCTCAATCCTCAAGCCAAAGACGCACATCCCGCCGCACACGGGCGTTACGAATACCCGCGCGATTATCCATTTGCCGCTGATCGTCCCCGAAGGCTGCGGCTTCCGCGTCGGCGGCGAAACCCGCGAGTGGAAAATCGGCGAGGCCTTCGCCTTCGATGACACCATCGAACATGAAGCCTGGAACAGCAGCGAAGACCTCCGCGCGGTACTCATCTTCGACGTCTGGAACCCGCATTTAAGCGATGTGGAGCAGATGATGCTCCAGAGGTTTTTCGAGGTGTCCGATGCGAGTGAGTACGCGCCGAAAGCGCTTAGGGCGGGGTAGCCGTTCCGGCCGAACAGTTTTTGTAATATACAATAATGTAAGGTAATTGACATTATTGTAGTGCTGCGTTACCGACGTTTCAATGGAATACGATACCCCCTTACATGCGCCGCGCGAGGCGTTGTCGTTCCGGTTCGACGAAATTGTTCGCGCGCTCAGTCGACGGGTCGATGCCCGGCTTGAGGCTTATGATCTCAGCCGTGCGCAGTGGCGCTTGCTTGCCTATATCATCCGCAACCACGGCATGACGCAAAGCGAAATCGCGCGCGTTCTTGAACTCGAACGCGCTAGCGTTGGCCAGACAATCGATATTATGGAGCGCAAGCAGCTTCTAACTCGCGCCCCAAGCCAAACTGACCGTCGCGTCTGGCGGATCGAGGCAACCCAGAAGGCGCATGACCTGTTGCCTGAACTTCGACCGATGATCGACCGTTTGCATGAACAGATGTTCGCTGGATTTAGCGACAGCGAAATCGAACAACTCGGCGATCTCATCGACCGGATCGTCAACAATATTGATGATATCCCCTGAATGCCCAAGGAGAGAGACAATGGCCACTGCCCCCGCTGAAACCTATGCCGCCGACCCCATCGAAGCACTCGACCCCAGCTTCCCGCCGCGTTTTGCCGATGGCTCAATCCATCCGCTGATGACGCGACTGCGTGCTGAAGCGCCTGTGCATTATTGCCGCGACAGCAAATACGGCCCGTTTTGGTCAATCACCACGCACAAGGATATTACCGAAATTGAGGCGCTGCCGCTGATTTATTCGTCCGAAGCATCGCGCGGAGGTGTTTCCATCGTTGAGCCGCCTGCTGACCGACAAGGCCAGGCAATGGAAATGTTTATCGCGATGGATCCGCCGCGCCACGCCGATAAGCGCCGTGTCGTCGCGCCAGCTTTCACCCCGTCTGAAATCGCGCGGCTCGGCGAAAACATCCGTGTGCGCACTGCTGCCCGGCTGGACTCCTTGCCGCGCGGCGAAGTGTTCGATTGGGTCAAGCTGGTCTCGACTGATTTGACCACTGATATGCTCGCCATCCTCTTCGATTTTCCTTGGGATGAGCGGCATAAGCTTCCTGTCTGGTCAGACGCGATCACCTCGATCGATCTAATCGACAATAATCCGCAAGAACGACTGAACATGATGTTCGAAATGGCTGCGCGCTTTTATCAACTGTGGCAGGAACGCTCAAATGCGGAGCCTACGCCCGATTTGCTTTCAATGATGATCCACTCCTCCGCACTTGGCCAAATGGACCAGATCGAATTTATCGGCAATATGGCGCTGCTGATCGTTGGCGGCAATGATACCACGCGCAACAGCATGTCAGGGTTTATCGATGCGATCAATCGTTGGCCCGACCAATGGGAAAAGATTATCGCCAATCCAGAGATCATTCCCAACGCCGCGAGCGAAACGATCCGCTGGGTCTCGCCTGTATCGCACATGCGTCGTACAGCTACGCAGGATGTTGAATTTCGCGGCCATCAATTCCGCGAAGGCGATAAGGTCGTGATGTGGTACATCTCAGGAAACCGCGATGAGCGCATTTTTGAAGATGGCGCGCGCTTCATCGCTGACCGTGAAAATGCGCGGCGGCACTTGTCATTTGGCTACGGTGTCCACCGCTGCGTCGGTGCGCGTTTGGCTGAACTGCAGATTCAAGTCCTGATTTCGGAAATGGCGGCGCGCAATATGAAGGTTGAATTGGCAGGCGATGTGATCCGCGATCCGCATCCGTTTGTTGGTATTATCAAATCAGTGCCTGTTAAGATTACGAGAGGATAGGATTCGACTGCCTCACCCGTCACTCACCCGTTCGATATCAGCACCCACCGCCTGTAATTTCTCCTCAAGCCGTTCGTAGCCGCGATCAAGGTGGTAGACGCGTTGGACGGTGGTTTCACCTTCTGCGGCAAGTCCCGCGATGATCAGGCTCATTGAGGCGCGGAGGTCTGTGGCCATCACGGGCGCGCCAACGAGTTTGTCAACGCCGCGCACCACGGCTGAACGCCCGCGCACTTGAATGTCGGCGCCCATCCGCGCCAATTCTGGCACGTGCATGTAACGGTTTTCAAAAATGGTTTCGGTCAGCACGCTTGCACCTTCAGCCTTTAGCAGCATCGCCATAAACTGCGCCTGCATGTCAGTCGCGAAGCCGGGGTAGGGTGCGGTCGAGAGCGTCAGCGGGCCAATCTTGCCGTCTGAGGTGATGTGGATCGAATCGCGTTTCTCCTCAACGGTGACGCCCGCACTGCGCAGCGCATCAAGCGTCGCGCCCATTTCGCTGGCGCGCGCGCCGACGAGTTCGACTGACCCGCCAGCGATGCCAACCGCGCAGGCATAGCTGCCCGCCTCAATCCGGTCAGGCATTACAGCATAAGTCGCACCGTGGAGCCGTTCCACGCCTTCTACGGTCAGCGTTTCGGTGCCGATCCCATCAATCCGTGCGCCCATCGCGACGAGGCAGTTGCACAGGTCAACAATTTCTGGCTCGCGCGCTGCGTTTTCGAGGACGCAGGTACCCTTCGAGAGTGAGGCGGCCATCAGTGCATTTTCAGTCGCGCCGACGGAAACGACGGGGAAGATCATCCTGCCACCGGGAAGACGTCCGCCCGGCGTGCTTGCTTTGACATAGCCAGCGGTCACTTCAATCGTCGCGCCAAATGCTTCCAGCGCCTTCAAATGGAGGTCAATTGGGCGGTTGCCAATCGCACAGCCACCGGGCAGCGAGACAGTCGCTTCACCCGCGCGCGCGAGCAGTGGCCCAAGCACGAGGATCGAGGCGCGCATCTTG